>JBDNGI010000369.1:0-5522 GCA_041689345.1 Halanaerobiales bacterium | reverse complement strand
CTTTTCTAAGATATTTCCTGTATTCTCCATATCACATATATGACAATCTTCCGGCCAATCAGTACGTTCCCAAACTATTTCTCCTAATATGTTATCTTGACTTACCAAAAAATCAGCCAAATGAGTATGCAGGCATTTCACCCCATCTTTCTCCATAATACCACCTACACCTGATTCTGCTAGTACATCATACATTCCTAAAGACTTACCCTTGATTTTATTTCGTTCCTCCCCAGATAATAACTGCAACCGTTTAGCAGCATACCGCTTATGTGTATTCATCAACTTCTCCCTGAAATCTTTATTATTTATCAACTTAGATGATAACTCTTTAATAAGACCTTTATCTTCCAATCTTGAAACTTTTTTAACTAGGTAGGGACAACTTAACCAATAAATTGTTGGGAAGATACCATTCTCTTCACTATAGGGTAATGTTAACAAGACCGCTGGTTTATTAAATGGACAATAAAGTGCTATTTCTGATAAATTATCAGGATACCTCCCGATTTGGTATTTTATTGTCTTCCATTCTTCTTTTGTAATATTAATTGTAACTCACCTTCCTATTTCCCCAAAATTAAAAAACACCCCCTAGATTTAGAGGATGTTATATTGATCTATATTCATTTTATATTTATAATCTATTTATTATAACCACCGCGCTTTGCATCACGATTTTTTAAATCCTGTAACTTTTCGCCACTTTCTTTTATAAATTTAGACATCTTATCATCAAAAGACATCTTAGGAGCAGCGTCTACCCTATCAGAAGGGTCCTTTAATTGCTTAATAGATAGCCCTATCTTGCCATCATCACCAATCTTAATAACCTTAACCTTTACCGTCTCATCCTGTTTTAAAAAATTACTAATGTCTTTTACATAAGTATTTGCAACTTCTGAAATATGAACTAAACCAGTATCTCCTGAAGATAACTCTACAAAAGCCCCAAATTTAGTAATTCCAGTAACTTTCCCCTCAATAATGTTACCGACCTCAATTGACATGCAAAAAAATCCTCCTCAATATAAATATATTACTGATATTATACCTTACCACATTCTATTTGTCAAATGTAATAAGTACTTTCATAACTTAATGTTAAATTTTCATACTCAAAGAGATACGATTTCTCCTCTCATCGACAGATAAGATCTTTACACTTACCACATCTCCAACCTGTACTAAATCCAGTGGATTATCTATAAAATCATGACTTAATTCAGATATATGCACCAAACCATCTTGCTTAACCCCGATGTCAACAAAAGCACCAAAATCAACTACATTACGAACTGTACCATACATGATCATATCTTCTTTTAAATCCTCCATCTTCAATACGTCTGTTCTAAAGATAGGCTTTGGAAGTTCATCACGGGGGTCTCGCCCGGGTTGTTTCAATGCAGATATAATATCCCTAAGAGTAGGAATACCGATATCTAAATCCACGGCTTTTTCATTTATATCAACATTATTAAGACTCTCTCGCAATTGTTTTAATCTACTCTTATCCTTAATTGCATCTGTAGTAAAACCTAAATCAGCCATAAGTTTGCGGCTCTGCTGATATGACTCTGGATGAATAGTTGTATTTGACAAAAATTCATCACCATCGATTATACGCAAAAATCCCGCAGACTGTATAAAGGTTTTTTTGCCTAATCTCGAAACGTTTTTAAGTTGCTCACGTTTTTTAAAACTACCATTTTCCTCCCTATATTTCACTATGTTTTTAGCCACAGTACTGTTGATACCAGCTACATATTGTAAAAGAGATGATGATGCAGTATTTAAATCAACACCAACAAAATTAACTGCTGATTCAACAACCTTTGTTAGTGAATCTTCTAACTTATTTGTATTAATATCATGTTGATAGAGACCTACACCGATAGATCTTGGATCAATTTTAACCAACTCTGCTAAGGGATCCTGCAATCTCCGGGCAATAGAAATAGCCCCTCTCATAGAAACATCTAGCTCTGGAAACTCTTCTCTAGCAAGAGGTGACGCAGAGTAAACAGAGGCACCCGCCTCATCTACAATTACATAATTTAGCTCTTTCTGATAGTCACCTGCAAGATCTCTAATCAGATCAGCGATGAAAAACTCTGTCTCTCTTGATGCGGTTCCGTTACCTATAGCAATAGCATCAACCTGATACTCTTTAATTAGGCCTGAAATTATTTTAGCTGACTTTTCTTTTTCATTCTGTGGTGGATGAGGATAAATCGTAGCAGTGTCTAGTAATTTTCCAGTCTCATCAACAACAGCCACTTTAGAGCCTGTTCTGAAGCCAGGATCTATAGCCATAACTACATGCTCGCGTAACGGTGGTTGTAGCAATAGGGATTTCAAATTTTTAGAGAATATATCAATTGCATGTTCTTCAGCTTTGTCTGATAAACTATTCCTTATCTCCCGTCCAATAGAAGGTGCAATCAATCTTTTATAGGCATCCTCTAGCGCTATCACCATCTGTTTAAAAAAGATGTTGTCGTTATTTTTTAATACTTCCTTTTTAATGATTCTATATATACTATCACCATCAACTGTTAGCTTTACCTGTATAATTTCTTCATTTTCACCCCGATTTACCGCCATTACCCTATGTGGCGGTAATTTTCTAACTGCTTCCTTGTAATCATAATAAATCTCAAATTTTCCTTCTTCATCTAACTCCTTATTTTTGACAGAACACTCTATCAAACCATTATCATAACTATAGCTTCTAATAGTCTTCCTGATATCAGCATTATCAGAAATCCATTCGGCTATAATATCACGGGCACCTTGATAGACATCTTCCACACTTTCAAGACCTTGTTCAGAATCAATATATTCTTCAGCAAAATCTGCTAAAACTCCACTATATGTTTCTTGATTCCAAACTAATTCGGCTAAAGGTTCAAGACCTTTTTCCTTCGCTTTTGTAGCCCTTGTCTGTCTTTTCTGCTTATAAGGTCTATATAAGTCCTCAACCACCTGTAGAACAGCAGCATGGTTAATTCTCTCCTGCAATTCATCTGTAAGTTTGTCCTGTTCATCTATAAGACGAATGACCTCTTCTTTTCTTTTCTTTAGATTTCTTAAATAATCCAGCCTCTCCTCAACTTGGCGAATCTGCATCTCATCCAGGCCGCCTGTCATTTCCTTTCTATAACGTGCAATAAAAGGAACAGTGTTACCATCATCTAGAAGTTTTACCGTTCCCCTAACCTGAGATAGCTTAAAGTTTAATTCTTCTGCCAACAGAGTTAACATTTTATCATTCATAGCAAATCACTACTTTCTTATATATAATCATTTTTTATTTTCTTCCTCTTCTACAGGTATTAATAATAACTCACCAGGTTTTACCAGACCTAGTTCATCTCGAGCAATTTTTTCTATATACTCAGGGTTATCAATATTCTTAAGTTCCTCCTGTAATTCGATCTTATCGTCTTCAGCTAGAATAACAGCATTTTCTAAGCCTTCAATTCTTTTTTTCAATTGGTTTATATGTTGATAATTCACATAAAACTTGTACACAGTAAAACTAAACAGAAATATTAATAGTATTCTAACTATACGAGACTTTATAAGCTTTGACATAAAACCCCCTCCAAAATCATTCTATAAGTCTTATTAATCTCAAGGTTATTACTAAGACTCCATCTGAATTAAATTTTCTTTACATAATTAGCTACTGAATAATAAATTGCAAATCCAATTATTATAGCTAAAATAACATAAAATCTTAGAATACCATGATTAATATATATTAATAACAAAAATCCCAAAATACCTAAAATAATACTAAATAAAGTATCTGAAATATGTATTAGAAACCTTTTTAATTTAAAATGATGAATAATAAACTGGTATAAGTTAAATATCAAACCAGTAAAAAAACCAAATATCAACATACAAATAAAAGTTTTGATCTGATCAATTAAAAATATCATTAAAGCCACCCTCTCTTATTTTCAATCAGATACTTTAAATAAAGGTACTCATATATATTATATGCTAAAGAGGGTACTTTGTTACTAATTATTATATTTCTACGTGAATTTAATTTTTCCTTCATTCATATTTTATTCTTTTTCTTAATAATTATTTAGTATAGTTTACATCTCTTCTTTATATTTATAAAGCATATTTTTAGACAAAATTATATGCTTAATCGAAAAAGAAAGGAGGAATAGAAAATGAATACTAATGAGAGCAAAACACAATCACTTAATACTGAGCAAAATCTATCCTTAAAAAACCGCAAGTACCTGGAATTAAGTGGTGTTAAAGAAGTGATTTCCTTTAATGATGATAAAGTCCTTTTACAAACAACACAAGGAATATTAGAAGTAAAGGGTCAAGAACTTAATATCCAAAAATTAAATCTTGATGATGGAAATGTCAAAATAGAAGGACTAATCATTTCTTTGAATTATTCTGACAAATCACATGAAAAAGGACTATTTAAGAAACTATTTAAGTGAATAAAAGTTTTAAAGCAGCTTATTTTCCTCAAATAAAATACTATGATATGATATGATATGATATGATAAAATACAAAGCGACCATCAAATTGGTATATAACCATTTTGAGGCCGCTTTTATATTTAATATGAAGTTGAATGTAAATTTTTGTTTCTTTATTTTAAAGCCTGATAAGCTAAAACCTTTTTAAAAGATTATATCTTCAGTTTCGGCATCAAAAATATGCATATTATCGGGATTAACAACTAGTTTTACTTCATCTCCAACTTGTGCATTACTATGAGCATCTACACGAGCAATCATAGAATGGCCTGCTACAGACAAGTAGAGGTATATTTCAGAACCCATTGGCTCAACAACCTCAACTTCTGCCACATAAGAATTGTCAGCGGTTGCTTCCTCATCAGCAACATTGGAGTCCTCTAAATCTTCAGGACGAATACCAAAAACAACATTCTTTCCTAAATATTCCTTGATTATCGGAAATTCATTAATCTTCTCCGCTGGTATAGCTACTCTAAAAGAACCTGCACCATCAAGGTAATAGGTATCTCCTTCTTGTACCAATTTAGAATCTAAGAAGTTCATAGCAGGACTTCCTATAAAACCAGCAACAAACATATTTACTGGATAATTATAGAGTTCCAATGGATCTGCAACTTGTTGGATAAATCCATCACGTAATACAACAATCCTATCACCCATTGTCATAGCCTCTGTCTGATCATGTGTAACATAGATTACTGTTGTTTGTAATCTATCATGCAATTTACTTAATTCAGTACGCATCTGTACACGTAATTTAGCATCAAGATTAGAAAGAGGTTCATCCATCAAGAAAACCTGTGGCTCACGAACAATAGCCCTTCCAAGTGCTACACGTTGTCTTTGACCACCTGATAGTTGTTTTGGCTTACGATCAAGTAAGTTTTCTATACCAAGAATTTCTGCTGAATCATTTACCCGACGATTTATTTCATCTTTAGGGAATTTACGTAATTTTAAACCAAAAGCCATATTATTATATACAT
>JBDNGI010000368.1:0-1780 GCA_041689345.1 Halanaerobiales bacterium | reverse complement strand
GGGTAGGATTTACACCTACTGTTTCCTGTATTTACAAGGCACACCAAGCCTCATCCAAATCTACGATTCGGGTGGGGTAGTTGACACTTCATTTATTCTCACTCCTCATTAACTATTTAATTTTTACTTAGGATTTAGGATTAGATATAATGGTTTATATATTTTTATATTTTTTACAAGGTGTTAGCAAAACTCAAACTTCTAAACTCTATATAAACATACTCAGATTTCATACTCTAAATAAAAGATGTCTTCCCAACAATTTTTTAATAAAACTTGATCTAGATAAGCTATATTCTGAAAGTTCAAATCATGAAAAAATTTAATAGGCCCATTAGGGCACTTAGTATTTGTACCTGAAATAACTGAAATCCCTTCAAACTTATTCTCTATAGCAAATTCTATTGTCTGTTTAATTAATGATGGTCGATAGTCGTAATAAAGATGAGGAAAGTTTTTTAAACATGTAATAAATAAATGACTACTTCTTTTTTCTGGCAGCAAATATATACAATTATCTTCCCTAATAAACTCAATTAAAGCCACCGGTTTATCTCTTTTATAAGCTATAAAACCGCTAATTTTATTTGTTAGTTTACTCTCTTCCTTTAACCATTTTATTTTATTCGATAAATTAGTATTTGTCATACCAGAAGAACATATATCAGCAAGCCCACTTATGTTTGTATTAATAGGTTGTATTATATCAGGTTGTCTTACTGATAATTGTTTATACTTTTCTTCCCCTGCAAGGGGGCCTTTAAGTTGATATAGTATAAATAATTCCTCTGCAGAAGCTGGACAAACCAGTTTAATACCATCTACAATAATGGTATCAGGAAAATATAATTTATAATCTTTAATTTTCTTTGATTTGCCATCGATGGAGTACTCCTTATAATTATAACCTAGTAAATCTGCCAGTTCTTCTGCATTTTGACCTAAATAACGTGTCCCAAAACATTGATGATTAAGATGATAATAGCAAACATCGTTCATCATAATTTAGCTCCCCTTTTGTTAAATATAATATATATTTATTAAAAAATTATAATTTAATTACAATTATATTAAACTTTATACTCAAAAAGGAGCACTATAGGACATTAATTTAGAATACTTAAATATTTATAGATAATATTATTATCTTTTTTCTTTCCCGAAAGATAAAATGAAATATTCTTATCTTTGATTTCTTCTTTACTATATTGCTTATTGGGAATATTATTCAACTTTAAGACATTTTTTAGGTGACGAATTGTTCCTAAGTTTCCATCAATTATATCTATATGTCCTGGTAAAATATTTCTGAATATCTTTTTATAATAAACAAAATGAGTACAACCCAGAACTATTGTTCCATATTGATCAAGATCATATTTTGACAGGTTTTTCTTAAGATATTTTGTTATTTCTTTATCATCAAACTGAAACCTTTCCGCATAATTGACCAATTCCGGTAATGGTAGTGAATCAACAATATGATCAGAGTCAACTTTAGAAACAAGATCTTCAAATTTATCTTCATTTAGAGTTAATGGTGTCGCCAAGACAATAACTCTTTTATCACCGCATATTTCAACAGCTGGTTTTACTGCTGGTTCCATTCCAATTATAGGAATATCATATGTTTTCCTTAAATCCTGTATTGCTATACTGGTAGCTGTGTTACAGGCAATTACTAAGGCATCAACACCTTGTTCTATAATAAAATCAGCAGCATCATCTATATATCTTTTAACCAGATTTTTTTCCTTAATTCCATAGGGCACATGCCTAG
>JBDNGI010000367.1:0-3118 GCA_041689345.1 Halanaerobiales bacterium | reverse complement strand
GACTGGATTCCCGCTGTTCTAACAGATAATACCGATCCTTTAACTATGAAACGGAGTCGTTGTGCTGCTGGCCATAAAGCAATGTGGCATGAAGAATGGGGGGGACTACCAGAAGAAGAATTTTTGACTCAGCTGGATCCATTATTGGCTGGTTTGAGGGATAGGCTATATGAGAAAACCTATACCTCAGACAAAAAAGCCGGCGGTCTTACTGAGCTGTGGGCAGAGAAACTGGGATTATCAGCAGGTATTGCAGTAGCAGTAGGTGCCTTTGATGCTCATATGGGTGCTGTAGGGGGAGGTATAACTGAGAATACCCTGGTTAAAATTATAGGTACATCTACCTGTGATGTAATGGTTGCTCCTTATCAGGTTATTGATAATAATTTAATTAGTGGTATCTGTGGACAAGTGGATGGCTCTGTTATTCCAGGAATGGTTGGCTTAGAGGCAGGTCAATCGGCTTATGGAGATGTTTATGCCTGGTTTAAAGACCTTTTAGCCTGGCCCTTAGATAATATTTTGACTGATATTAAAGGTCTTGATGATGGTCTTAAAAGTGAAATTACTAATAAAATCAAGGATAATATTTTAATAAAATTAACAGAAGAAGCCGCTCAATTAACAATTGAAGAGACTGGTCTTCTGGCTCTTGATTGGCTTAATGGTAGGAGGACTCCTTTTGCCGATCAGACATTAAAAGGTGCTATTATTGGCTTGAATCTAGGTACTACTGCACCAAAAATATTCCGTTCATTAGTAGAAGCTACTGCATTTGGTGCAAAGGCTATAAATGATCAGTTTATAAATGAAGGAGTAGAAATAGATCAGGTGATAGCTATTGGTGGTATCTCTCAAAAAAATGATTTTGTAATGCAGGTAACAGCTGATGTATTAAATATGCCGATTAAAGTGGCTTCATCTGAGCAGACCTGTGCACTTGGCGCAGGGCTTTTCGGGGCACTAGCTGCTGATTTTTATGATAATCTAGATCAGGCCCAGGAAAATATGGCATCTAATTTTAGTAAAACATATAATCCTGATCAAGATAGAGCTGCTAAGTATCAGCAACTATATAATAAGTATCTGAGTCTTGGTGAAGAGTTAACAGAACATCTACAAAAAATTTAAGAATGATAATAATATAGAATTATCTATTAAATTGATAATATAGGGATTTCCCTTTTCTGTTTCAGCTGCTTATATAACTGGAACTAAGTAGGGGAACAAGTTTAAAGTTATTGAAAAAATAAGAGGTGTTAAAATGTTAGAGAAATTGAAAAAGAGTGTATTAGAGGCAAATCTAGAACTGAAGAGAAAAGATCTTATAATTTATACCTGGGGTAATGTTAGTGGTATTAACCGCAAGGAGGGACTCGTAGTAATTAAACCTAGTGGGGTTGACTATGATCAGTTGACAGTTGATAAAATGGTGGTTGTAGACCTGGAGGGAAATGTAGTTGAAGGGGAACTTAAACCATCATCTGATACAGCAACTCACCTTGTTTTATATAAAAATTTTGAAGAGATAGGTGGTGTAGTCCATACCCATTCACCTATAGCAACTAGTTGGGCTCAATCAGGTAGGGATATTCCCTGTTATGGAACGACACATGCTGATTACTTTTATCAAGAGGTCCCCTGTACTAGAATTATGACTGCTGTGGAAGTAAATAGCAATTATGAAGAAAATACCGGTAAAGTTATAGTAGAAAAATTTCAAAATAAAAATTATAACTATACACCTGCGGTGCTTGTAGCTGGTCATGGTCCTTTTAGCTGGGGAACTGATGCAGCTGATGCTGTTCATAATAGTGTAGTGCTGGAAGAGGTGGCAAAAATGGCCTTGAATACTGTTCAACTGAATGTTATTAGTGGGGGTCTGCCGGAGTATCTACTTAAAAAACATTTTTACAGAAAACATGGTGAGGATGCCTATTATGGCCAGGAATAAAAGAAGTAAAAACTTTTTCATGAATGAAGTAATACCAAAATAACCGTACGTTTTTCACCAACTGAAATGGAGAAGAACTAAAAATATTTAGGGGGAATGGAAAATGATTAATATTAAAAATTATGAAGTCTGGTTTGTAACTGGTAGTCAGCATTTATATGGTGATGATACTCTAAAACAGGTTGCAGATCATAGTAAAAAAATGGTAAAGTATTTTGCAGAGGGAGACAGATTTCCTGTCAAGGTTGTATACAAACCTGTTATGACAAATTCTTCAGCAATTAGAGAACTTGTATTAGAAGCGAATGCTAACAACTCCTGTATTGGATTAATTACCTGGATGCATACTTTTTCACCGGCTCGTATGTGGATTGCAGGGTTAAGTTCACTTCAAAAGCCTTTCCTACATCTCCATACCCAATTTAATAGGGATATACCCTGGTCTGATATAGATATGGATTTTATGAATCTCAATCAATCTGCCCATGGTGGTCGTGAATTTGGTTTTATGGCAGCAAGGTTACGTATCAATCGTAAGGTGGTTGTAGGTCATTGGCAGGACGAAGATGTGATTAAGGAACTGGTCAATTGGACCCGTGTAGCAGCCGCCTGGCAGGATAGCCAGGGTGCTAAAATTGCTCGTTTTGGGGATAATATGAGGCAGGTTGCTGTTACAGAAGGTGATAAAGTTGAAGCAGAAATAAGGTTAGGATATTCAGTTAATGGTTATGGTATTGGAGACCTTGTTTCATTTGTAAATAAAGTTACTGATCGGGAAACAGATAATTTAATAAGTCTTTATAAAGAACAATATAAGATACAAGATAGTTTATTGGAAACTGGGAGTCAATATAACTCTCTTAGAGAAGCGGCTAAAATTGAACTAGGCATGAAGGCATTTTTGGAAGATGGTGATTTTAAAGGATTTACTACAACATTTGAAAACCTACATGGTATAAAACAGTTGCCTGGTCTTGCAGTACAGAGATTAATGGCTGAAGGGTATGGTTTTGGTGGAGAAGGTGATTGGAAGACAGCGGCTTTACTCAGGGCTATGAAGGTAATGGCTGCCGACCGTGGAGAAACATCATTTATGGAAGACTATACTTATCATTTAGAACCTGGAAATATGAAAGTAATTGGTTCTCATATGCTGGAAGTCTG
>JBDNGI010000366.1:0-2336 GCA_041689345.1 Halanaerobiales bacterium | reverse complement strand
GAGACAGAGCCATATAATATTATTTCGTTTGAACTTACAAAAGATTTAAATGAACTTAGTTAACCTAATAAGTCCATCACTGATGTGGTGGGCTTTTTTTATCTAAATAGATTTACTAAACCTGACTCAATTAGCTTATATAGTACAGGAAAGAAGATGGGAGTACTCAAGTTTGTTGTTAAAAGGTATTGGCAACTGGGATCTATTCGGTAGATTGATGAATGAGAATCATCAGATACAGGATAGCTTAAGTTATTCTGGGGAATAGAATAATAAGCTAATAGAAGCAGTTATGGCTAGATTTTGATGCAGTTATATATCCAGGAGAGATTATTACAAAGACTTTCTTTATCGAAATATAAGAATAAATTTTTGTTCTGGAAAAATTAAAGTGAACAGGGGAGATGATTATGCAGGAAATGAGAAATGATTGTAGCTGGTGTGGTCAAAGGATACTTCTAATAAACCAGTGTTTACCCTGTCAGTAAAATTTAATGAAAAAGGTAAAGCTTTAGAAAAGAAAGATGGGTATATAAAAGAACTTCCTTTACTATCAAATGAAAATATCTGGGATTTTGATATTGGAAGAATTGGCTGAGAGATAGTTGTGGTAGAGATTAATGAATCAAAATCGAAAACACTAAAAGAAAATATCTAACCCTATTCTGGAGAAAACTACCTGGAATGGGGTTTCTATTTTTTGCAGGAAAATGTAATTAATTGGAGAAATAATATATATAAAACGATATAATTTAAAAACATAAAGGTCTATAACTATTTAAAATATTCTTAAATGGAATCATTTGATACCAAAATTCTTGACTAAAGTAATCGGGGGTGTTATAATAAAGTGAAGAAAAAAAATGAAAAAGGACGGATTGAAACAGAACTAGAAGTAAAAAATTATTTATATAAATTGAAGTATGCAATAAAGAGTGGATTCGCAACTGTTAATTTTCAGAAAGCACGGCAAGTTGATAAAAATAGAGATATTAAATACATTAACCGATATACTATTTCAAAGCTATATCCAGATGAAGTTGAAGTTTTGAAAAGAGAACTCTCTAGTTTAACTGTGGAAGAATATATTAAAACTGTTAAAGATCTTCGGTTTCCCAAAAGATCAGAAATGCGGGTGTTTAGTAAACAATATTCTGGGGATAATGTCTACATTAAAATAAGAGTAGAATTAATTAGTTCGGAATACGCTTATGGAAATGATTATATTTTAGTAATGTCTTTTCATTTTTCCGAGTGGGGTATTAATGAATCTGACTTTCCGTACAGGAAAGGTTGAGGTGATTATATTGGATAAAATAAAAAGTGAGAAAAAATTATGTTTGATTTGTATGGAGGAACATACTGTAGATACGGTAGAAGTTATTGGTAGTGAAATTTATAAAAATGAGGAGGTTTTGTTTACTTCCACTTACGAGTATTGCTCAAATGCAGATGAATATCTAGAAACAGAAGAAATGATTAAGGCAAATGGCCTGGCTATGAAAGATGCTCATCGGGAGAGTGTAGGTTTATTGACATCAAGTGAAATTATTAGTATAAGAAAAAAGTATGGAGTAAGCCAAAAAAATTTTTCTAAAATCCTTGATTGGGGAAGAGCAACAATAACTAGATATGAAAACCATCAGGTTCAGGATCGGGCACATGATGATATACTAAGAAAAATTGATTCAGATCCTAAATGGTTTTTGGAATTATTAAAAAGGGCTAAAGGTAGTATATCAGATAAAGCTTATAACAATTATTATCATAATGCTAGTGAGCAATTTAAGAAAAAAAAGAATCAATATCTTATTGACTCAATCCATGCAATATATGCAGACTATCAAGATAAAATCATAACTGGAAAAACAGAATTGAACTTAAATAAGGTTATAGAGATGATAAATTACCTGGTCGAAAACATTGATAGTCTTCACAAGGTTAAACTGATGAAAATGCTTTGGTATACAGATAACCTCCATTTTAAACGGAATGGAGTAGCAATTAGTGGTCTAATATATCGGTCTCTCCCTATGGGCGCAGTACCAGAAGGGTATGATCAAATTGTATTATTAGATGGTGTTGTGTTCGATACAGTATGGTATGGAGAAGATATTGCATATAAATTTAAATCAGCACCAGGGTTTAGTGTTAAAAAATTATCCCCGACTGAGATTGAAACATTAGATAAGGTAATTTCACTGTTTGGATATATAAATACAGATGGAATTGTGAATAGGATGCATGAAGAGGAAGCTTATATACGTACTAAGAGTAATTGCTTTATACCATTTTCATTTGCTGAAAAGTTAACGATAGATTAAAAAGTAAAAAAT
>JBDNGI010000365.1:0-3811 GCA_041689345.1 Halanaerobiales bacterium | reverse complement strand
GCTACGGTGTTCCCAAAGTTGAAAACTTAAAACGCCGAGTATTTTTATCATTGCTAAGTATTTAAGAGCAATTCAAAAAATAATAGAGCTAACATGATTCAATGGACGCTATTTAGATTTCACAACATTTATCAGAGAGCCATTTCATTCAACAAAATTAAGTGAAAAGGCGAAAATTATGGCTGATTTTTATAGTTTTGATGATGAAAAGAAAAATAAATTTTTAATTGCTGCTGATTTACATGACTTAGGGAAGTTAGCAATTTCTAATTCCATATTAGACAAGCCAGGAAAACTAAATAAACAAGAATTTAGAAAAATAAAATCTCATAGTTTTTATACCAGAAAAGCACTGGATACTATAGATGGTTTTGAAGAAATTACTGAATGGGCTGCTAATCACCATGAGAAAAATGATGGGACCGGATATCCTTATGGTTTAATTGAGAAAAATCTGGATATTCCATCGCAAATAATGGTGGCACTTGATATTTACCAGGCACTCAAAGAAAATAGACCATACAGAGACCCAATGAATCATAGTGAAGCTATGGAAATATTAAATGATATGGCAGCGGAGGGTAAAATAAATTTACAAATTACTGATGACATAGATAAAGTATTTAAATAACAAGTCCGTCCAGAACGATCACATAACAGAGTGTTCCCGTGGACGGCTAAAGACCAAGCCTACCCAAGGGACATGCCTTCTGTTACGATGTTTGCAGGAGTTACTGATGTTATAGATCGGAAGTAAATATTAAGCAAACATCGCACTAGTCCCAGGGGGCACAGGCACGTCGGGAACACTCGGGACGTTATCTAAAATCGCGGTTTACTGTAGATTTTGTAGGGCTAAAAATTCAGAAGGACTTAATGGCTTGACATTGCTATGTTTAAAATCTTTTAAATTTCTGGTTATAATATAATCCATTTCATTTTTAAGAGAGCTGATTTCAATAACAGCATCTTCATAGTCATTGATTTTTGAATTGAGTGCTTCTCGTAGTATATTTTCTGTTACGGGAATGGTATTGAAAAGATCAAATAATTCTCCAAGTACATATTTAACTTTGGATGAATCATTATGGTTTTTCATAAGAAAATAAGCTAGTGTAGTTATTTCATGAGCACATATATATCCTTTGAAGATGTTTTTAGAACAAAGATCGAATATTTTAGCTGCTTGAACGTGATTTTCTCGTTTATTTAAAAAATCTAAAATAACGTTAAGATCTATAGTTGCTTTTATCATGAAACATCTTCCTCAATTCTTTTTTATTAGGGATAGGTTTGTTTTCAAAAATGCCATATAAACTATCAACTCGTGGGTTTATATTATTCTTATTATTTTGTTTTTTTAATTCAAGTAAATATTCTTCAACCATTTTGGATATAGATTTATTAGTTTCTTTTGAAAAATGATGAGCAAATTCTATCAAATCTTCATCAATGCTTAATGTTAATTTTTTTGGCATGGTTTATCACTCCTTACGTATATAATTATAATACTATACGTGGCATATGTCAATAGTGTTAAAACCATCCTCGACTTCAGATAACAAATCAGGAGTATTTCCGCAATTGAGATAAAAAGAAATCCCAAATCGATTAAATATTAATCTAAATTTGAGCTTTAAAGTTATGATTAAGCATGAAATACAATTGAGGAAATACTTTGTTGAACGAAGCTGCGGTGCTTAAGCAGTAGTTCTATGGGTTTTTAATAATTTCTCTCTTATTGAAAAACTATAAATATATCAATAAGACATTAAAATTGCAAGAAATATAAAGAAAATAAACTAAAAAATGACATCTTAAGGGTGCAACTTCCCCCTCCCCATAAAATTAACTTTTATAAAGTTTAATTAATAACTCAGGAGGAGATTTAAAATTTCTCGGCAACTCATCTTGTGTAACAAATTTATTACAACCACAAATAGGACATTTTTTAGTTTCTAAGCCAAGTTTTTCAATAAGTTGATCTGTTGTAAGCCTGAGATATTCAATAATCTTTGTTCTTGTAAGCTTTTTACATAAAAGCAGTTTAGTTTTACGATTTCTGCTAGCCATAATACCAAAATAGCGAATCTTTTTGAATTTCTTAGGTAAGATATGCATAATAAATCTTCTGATAAACTCAAGGACATCAAGAGTCATAAACTTAGTCTTGCCATCATCTTTGTAGTCCTTGTATTTAAATGTCACCTGATGGTTTTCCACTTTAATAATTCTACTATTAGCAATAGCAACCCTATTAGTATATCTAGCAAGATAATTAACAACATGTGAAGCATTTTTAAAAGTTTTTTCACAGAAAACAACCCAATTTTTATCATACAAAGCATCAAGAAGAGCCTGATATTTTATACTATCATTCAAATAATCAATGTTGCCATAAAACTTAATATTACCGTCTAAAACTTCTTTTTTAAAGAAATCAATAAATTTACCCCTGAATTTTTTAGCAATCACTTTGTAATGAATAAAAAAGTTCTTTTTTGTCTTAATCCATTTATTATCAGATGATAATCCCCCTGCAGGTATGATACAATGTAGATGAGGATGAAAAGAAAGATTTTGTCCCCAGGTATGCAAAATAGCAGTAATACCAATTTGTGCACCAAGATGTTTTTTATCATGCGCAAGTTCCTGTAAAGTCTCTGAAGCAGCCTTAAAGAGAAGAGAACAGATCACTTTTTGATTTTTTAGAGCAATAGGATTCAAATCATCAGGAATAGTTAATACGACGTGAAAATATTTCTCATTAAGCATATTAGCCTGTTGTTTAAGAATCCATTCTTCTCTCTCAATTCCTTGGCATTTAGGACAATGTCTATTACGACAGGAATTATATGATATTTTGACATGGCCACAATCTTCACATTTATCAATATGGCCACCCATTGCTGATGTGCGACAATTAATTAAAGCCCGTATAACTTTATGAGCTTTATAGGGTACAGGATATTCCTTTTCAAACTCGTCCCAATATTGGATTAAAATGTCCTGAATTTCAGGCATTATTATCATCGCTTAAGCTATCAAGGGGGCTTTTTATCTTAAGCACTCTTGTATCTCTTAAATGGAGGTACATGTTAGTTGTTTTGATGCTGGCGTGTCCCATGAGTTGTTGAATATATACAAGGTCCACGTCAGTGTCAAGCAAATGAGTAGCAAAACAGTGCCTTAAAGTATGAAGAGAGGCATCTTTTAAAATACCTGCTTTAATTCTTACTTTACGGGATTCTTTTTGAGGAGTTCTTGGACTTAAGTGCTTCTCAGGATTTTGTCCAGGAAAAAGCCAATACTTAGGTCTGTATATTTTATAATATTCACGAAGAATATTAAGATTATCAATCGATAATAGAGTATGTCGATCCTTATTACCTTTACCTTGAGAGACAATAATTTTCATACTGGAACTATCAATATCTTTTACTCTCAATTTAACAACTTCAGAAACACGCAGTCCACCACCATAAATAGTATAGAAAATTGCCTTATGTTTAATATTATTTACTTGATCAAAGATAGACAGGATTTCTTCTTTTGAAAGGATAACAGGAAGTTTCTTTTGTTTTTTAGCTCTTGGGATATGTTTAATATCCCAGTGTCTATCGAGAGTAGTTTCGAAAAAGAAGCGAAGAGCACTATAAGCTTGATTTACATAACCTGTACTTAAATTTCTTACATCAATAGCATGGGTAAGGAATTCCCTAATATGATTACTATTAAGAGACTCAGCCTTAGAATCAAAAAACTTTTCGAAATGATCAATATGCATAAGATAACTATATTGAGTCCTACT
>JBDNGI010000364.1:0-3596 GCA_041689345.1 Halanaerobiales bacterium | reverse complement strand
CTATATTTTTCATGCTCAGATGTCTAATCTGATAGGGGGAGGACAAATGTCCTTATTTTCTTTTTCAGTATACTCTTCACCTGACGGATAAAAAAGATAGACTGTACTAATATTTTGTTGATTAGCTATTCCATACACAGTTAACTGATACAAATCCGCAGATGAAATACTTTTATTATCATAGTCCTTATATTTAGCATCAGCTATAGCAATTAACTCCTTATCCCTACAAAATAGATAATCAGGCATTAATCTATGTTCTCCCGAATTTTTGCTGATATATCTATTATTTAAAGAACTCTGATATTCAATATTAATATTAGAATCAGTCCCTTTTATAAAGTATTGATATAAAAATCGCTCAAAGAGCAGGTTCATATCTAATAAAAATGATGTATATTTATTTATACCTGAAGTCAAGCTAAAATCAGACATATTTATTATCATCTCTGTTAATTGTATCACAGTAGCATAATGACTAGTTAATCTATCACCTTCCTGTTTAACTTTGTTTAATAAGATCCTTGATAATGGCTCATGACTTACTTTCAGTGAAAGTTTTTCTATTAATATATTAATCTTTCGTTTTAGCGATAGAGTATTAACCCTTTTAATTAATTCTTTTAATGATGCTAAGATTATTATATTTTCTGGGATATCTAATGTAAGCTCTTGATAGCGACAAGGAAGAGTTAGTCCAAGAGATGATTTTCTTGCCAATTTATTAAACACAATAGTCCCCCGACAAAAAGAAAGTACTTCCTCTTTTTCTCTATATCTTTGACTTAATCCTTTAAGAATTAATTTTTCAACTTCCTTGATATATAATAATGCCATAATCTCTGATATTAGTCCTTCTTTTGCAGTAATATTTGTCTCCTCTTCTAAATATTTAATATTATTTAATCCAAAAGAAAAAGATATCATCCGGGCTAGTTGTATTTTGGGAATTTTAGGAGTAATTATTATTTGGAACTCACTTAATTTTATTATCCCAACATAAGAAGTGCTCTCTATTTCTATACCAGTAGAATATCGTCTTATATTAATCTTGTTTTGGCGTTCTAACTCAATAATTAAATCCAAGTCTTTATTACTTAACTTATCTATACCATACCTTCTTTTTATTTCATATGGTTTTACCTTAGTCCATTCATCTAAATATATTGTTTTTCGTTTAGTCACTATATTCATCTCCAGCAATCATATCTTTCATAAAATTAATTATTATATCTCTCCCTTTTGATGAGAAGATTTCTTGATTAAATCCTCCTTTGCGCTCATTAACTATTACGGGACCAAGTATTTCTTTAAGAGTAAAATAATCATCATAACAATATTCCTGTAGTAATGGTAATATCTCATCTTTTATAGCAGCAAGAAGATCTTCTTCATCATTTATAGGTTTACTATTTTTCATAAAATAGGAATGACCAATCTGTAAATTGCGTCCAACTTTTTCTAATACACGATTATTTAATTCCTTTAACCATATACCTATATTAATACCGGATATCTCTTGATTTTCCAATGATTCAGTCATTGGCATTAATTCTCTAAAACCAAAGCGTCTACGTAAAGCAATATCAAGTAAAGCTATACTTTGGTCAGCTGTATTCATTGTACCGATTATATTGATATTTTCAGGGACAGTAAAAACTTCTCCTGAAGCAGGTAGAACTACAGCTGTTTTAGGATTTTTTTTATCAAGATTCCATCTTTTCTCAGGCTCAATCAATGTAATTAATTCCCCAAATATTCTTGGGATATCTCCCCGATTAATTTCATCAATAATTAAAATAAATGTATCATCAGGATTATCTATTGCATCTTTACATATATTTTTAAATATTCCGTTCTTTAATTTAAAAGTAGGTCTACCTTCTTCTGATACCTCTGGCCTATATCCTTCCATAAAATCTTCATATCCATAAGCTGGGTGGAAAGTACAAAAACGCATATACTTTACTTGGGTTTTCGGATAATAAGGAATATTTTCTTCTTTTACCCTATTAACATTATCTATAATGGGACCAATTTCTAATTGCTCTATTTCATCATTATTTAACTGATTATAATCTTTTTCAAAGTTATCCGGGGCTACTACTGTCCTGGCTAATTTCTGTGCATAATATGTTTTACCAGTTCCAGGGGGTCCATATAATATAATTTGTTTATGTAATAAAGACTTAACGAGGTCATCTAAAAACGGGTCTTCTTCGACAGAATCTTCACTTCCATTAGTAACATCACCATCATCATCCCATTCACCCTTTATAACAGGATAATAAAAATCAAAATCTTTATCTTTATATTCAGTTTGCTCAAAACTCTCTCTAATAGATAAAAGCTTTTCGTTCAAATTCCCTTTTTCTTTTATTCCTTCATCAATTCTATCACTGTAATAATCTATAACTTTTCTTTTATCTTGTGTGCTTATCATACGATCATAATATTCTGGATATCCTAAATGCAATATCATATTTACCATTCCATAGGATCTATCCCTTGCTTCTAAATCATTTAATATATCATATAACTCATCTCTAACAGCCTTATGATCTTGCAAAAATAATACCTTATCTTCTTTTTTCTTAACACGAATAACAAACAAGAATATAACCCATAATTGTTTATATTTCAAGTTATATTGAAGTGCTGTCTTGGCAAACCCTTGATATAATACTTTCCACTTTTCATCTGGAAATTCTGGCAAACTTAAATCTTTCTTTACACAGACTTTCTTTATAAACTCGTATTCTTTCTCTGGTTTTAAATACGTCGAAGGCAGTCCATAAACAAAAAAGGCATCAGCTAATATACTCCAACATCCTTCATTCAATCCAGAAAATTGTTCAAATAGTTTAGGCCAGAACTCACCACCCATTAATGGATTATCTATAAAATTAGTCTTTATCTTCTCTAAATTCTCCAGAGTCCATACTTCTTTCTCCGGCCAGATTAAACTTCTATCATGTAAAATACAACGATCCATAAATTGTTTGAATACTTCATAACTTTTAGGACAATTTGAATATTTCGCCACAGTACTCACTCCTTGTTGATTATTGGATTTGTAAAATTAGGACTTAATCAGTACTCTCATCAATTAATTTTCCCAAAAAAGTAACCTCTTCCAGGGACTTTTCAAGAACAGACTCTAAATTTTCTAATGTAAAAGGATATTCTTTATAAGCAATAGCATTCAGACGGTTATCTGGCAAAAACTCTATCCCTTTTTCTTGATATATTTTTTTATACTTACCCTGTATATCTTTATATCTATTGATAAAATCATCTCTTCTACCGCGTTCCACATCAACCGTAAATTTTATTTTGTTTTTCAATAATAAATCAGCGGCACTAAAATGATATTCATAATGAATATATAAATCATCCTTTAGCCAGTCATCTTTATAAATTTGCAGATATCCACGACTTGACTTAAACCAAAATTCCCATTCAGAACCTGAGAAATATGATTTTATTAATGATTCAACAGCATTAAATACAGATTCCGCATCCCTGTTTGAAACCACTGGGAAACTGGAGTGTTTTCTCCGATACCATTTATTAAATCCCCTTTCATATAAACT
>JBDNGI010000363.1:0-2789 GCA_041689345.1 Halanaerobiales bacterium | reverse complement strand
GGTCTTCATAAACTTCAGGTATTTTACTTTTCCCATCTCCTTTTAAATGTCATCTATAACAATAACTACATTTTCTTGTTCTTCTTCACTCATAAAAAACACCCCTTGTCTATTGTCCTTGCTATATAGGTGAATATAGGATTTTACCAATACATAAATTTAACTAGTTGGCCGCGTACGCTGACCTTGCTGACTATATTTATGTATATGTATATATATATATATTAATATATATATACATACTTTAGTTCTTAGTGTCAGTTATTTTTACACCCTCACCCTTTCAGCCTTGAAATAGCAAGGAAGTAAAATTCTATTTATATGTCATTTATTTTTACACCCCCCCACTATACTCTTTGGCATATCAAGAAGGTCTATTTCTAATTAACTCTAGACTAAAAACCTGATAACTAACTTTTCTACACCTTTTTTATTATATTCATATTCCCGTTTTATATAATTTCTATTTTCTAAATCTTTGAGGTGATTACTTATTGCCTGATGTGTAATCCCCATTTTATCTGCTAATGTTAGGACTCCAGGAAAAGCCTCACCTGCGCCGTATGCATACTTAAATAGTAATACATATACTTTAAACTGTGCTGGTGTCACACGTCCATCTATAGCCCCATGAATAGCTCCATTAGTTAATAAAGTGTATCCCACACCATAAGTTCCTTGTGGCTTAATTTTACAGAATTTAGGCCTTCCTGGTCGTTCTCTCACTTTAATTAAACCCATAGTTTTTAAATTATTTATTGCTTTATAAATTGAAGGCCTGCTCATACATGGCTTTTTGCTATAATGATTATATATAGATTTCTTTAGTTGTATTGTGTTCAATCCTTGTTTTTCTCTTAAAAGTATTCCATATACAATTAGAGCATTCCCTGATATTTTCTTATAATTGTTAAATATTCTATTATTAAATTTAACTTGGTTATCAATTTTTAACTCTGTAAATGTGTTGCTAAAATTACATTCGGATCTATTGCAATGCTCATTTAAGTTTTGTTGATAGTCATTATCTTTCATCTTGCAGCCCAAAAGTTTATAGTTTCCCTTCCAGTATGCTTTAAAATCATTCTTTAGTTTATTGTTGTTTTCAGAAGGATCATTTAATTTATTCCACTCCATTAATATTTTTAAAGTCTTTTTCTTATTATATCCTTCAACTATCTGTAAGTATTTAGTTAATCTACCCAAAGCCCAGTTCCTTTGTCCTTCGCTTACACCCTCTAGAATAGACTTCATACACGGTCTGTTTATCTTATCTATGTCTAACCCTTTGTATCCACTAAAACCTTCTACAGCTCCGTTATTGCCATGTGGTGATTCCTTTGCTTCAACTCCTAATAAGTCTGCAATATCCTCCAGGGAATATATTTTATTATTTTTCTCTATAATCTCACAACTAACAGGTTCATCTTTAACATTTAATGTCCCTGGTATTCTCATTACCCTGGCTGTTTCTGCCGCCTGGCCGTCTGCCTCTGTTTTATTAGATATTGTTTTCAATATCGGCTCAATCTCTGCTCCTGCTGACTTGTCTAATAACCAATATGCGTGTATTCCGTGGCCCGAATTAATCATCATAGAAGGACCTGGTAAACCTGCATTGTCAATCCTATATTCAACCTCAACCTGGCTCATATTATCATAGTCAGCCCATAAAACCTTGGTCTGTTTGCAATATTTGCGGGTTCCTTTTTTCTGCTTTCTTGTAAACATACCTACATAGACATTTTTATTTACAGGTGGGTCGTAACTTTCTACACCCTTCCAGCTGTCTAACCATTCCCGGCTAACCTGGCCTTCTTTAATTTCTCTAATTTCAATAAATCCTGACATATTTTTAAATAATATATTTACAAACTCTACTCTATCGGTTATACTTTTATTAGAGAATATATTTAATTTTTTTTGTGGAGGCCCTGCACTTGGTGCAAGGCCTTTTTCTTTTGTGTTTAACATTTTTATTTCGCCTCCTGTAATAATTCCTGCTGTTTTGCTGCTCTAAAATCATTATATTCTTTCTTGATTTTTTCTGAATCATAACCTAAATCAATCATAGCTTTTAAGATATTAGCATTAATTTTTTGAGTAATGCCATGTAAGCAATTATACGCGGTATTCTCGCTCACATCTGCAACGCTTGCCAACTCCTGAATTGTCCAATTATTTTTCATCTTAATTGTTTTGATTGGGTTTTCCATTTTATCACCTCCTCCTAACATAAATATAAATATAAAAAGGCCCTGTAAGGTTTTCTTCCCCCACAAGGCCTTTAAAGATAAATCGTATTTTTTTAATAAAAATTTGTATAAAATTATTGCACGTATAGACGCAATTATGTTATACTATATTTATAATATGTTAAGTATTCTATACACTAATTTCTATCTGGGAGTAAAAAGAAGCCTTGTGAGGGAATTCTTTTACTCCTTATTTTTTTTGTCTTAATTACTTTCTTTTTCTCATTATATCAGTTTAATTTTATAGATACAAACGTTTTGATAATGTTTAATCTTCTTTTTCATTTCTCATCCCCCCCTTAGTAAAACTTGCGAAATCTTACACGGAGCTGGCCACGCGGTCTAGGTTTAACAGGTTATAGACTTTTGACTATCCCCTCCCGTTATGGACTTTGTGGCCATATATTCAGCTTATAACTCTTATTTTCTTTTTTGTGTTGTGAAACCTTACTTTTTTGTTACCCCTTCCTTTTTTAGGGGCTTCAAAAACTCCAGAAAAATAATATTAAATCTTAGGTTTTCTTAGGTTGTTAG
>JBDNGI010000362.1:0-13390 GCA_041689345.1 Halanaerobiales bacterium | reverse complement strand
GGTTGCAGCAGCTCGTATGGAACAATTAAGGAAAGAAGGAAAAAACCCATTTATGGAGTATAGCCTTCCTAGGGCTGTGATTAGATTTAAACAGGGTTTTGGACGGTTAATTAGATCACAAAAAGATCAGGGAATAGTAATATCTTTTGATAATAGACTTATTACAAAAAGCTATGGTGGGATTTTCTTAAATTCATTACCTGATGATTGTCCTGTAAGACAAATGAATATAGCTTCAATTGCTGAAGAGGAGGTATTATTATGAATCAAAAATTGTCTCAAGTAATATTACTTTTAATATTACTTTTATCATTCACACTGATAACTTATGCTGGACCAGAGTTTAGCCTTATTTATGTAATACAGGAGGGTGATACTCTTAGTGAAATTGCTGAGGATTATGGTGTATCTACTAGATTATTATTGACCTATAATAACTTAAATAAAAATTCAATAATTAAAGTGGGGCAGGAATTATCAGTACCAAAAATAATTCATGAAAAAGAAAAAAATAATTCTTATATTTTTAATTCTAAGATGTTTAAACAAAATAAACAAGCAAATAATTTAGCTCTTGATGTAGGTAATGTTTATTCCGTGAGAATTAATCCTAGTCAAAAGCTACCAGATGTCAGTAAAATACCAAGAGATAAAATTATTAAATATCATGTAGGTGTTGGAGATACCTTATATGATTTGGCCAGAAATTTTAATACATCCATAGGTGTAATTATGGCTTTAAATAATATGGAAAGAAGTATAATTAGAGTTGGTGATACTGTTCGATTACCTATTAATAACTTAAGTCCACGTCAGATACTAACAAAAATTGTAACTGATAGGGATGTGGAATTATTAGCTCGGGTAATACATGGAGAAGCCAGAGGTGAACCGTTTATTGGTCAGGTTGCGGTTGGAGCAGTAGTAATTAATAGGGTTTTAAGTTCTTATTTCCCCAATACTTTTAGGGAGGTAGTCTATCAAAAAAGGCAATTTTCTGCAGTTGCAGATGGTCAGATTAACTTAAAATCAGGTAGTAGGTCATATAAAGCTGCCAGAGAGGCATTGCGGGGAACAGATCCTACAATGGGCTCTATGTATTATTATAATCCTCGTACAGCTAATTACCAGTGGTGGTTTGAACAGAGAAGAATGATGGTGACAATTGGCGAACATATATTTACCAGGTAGGGAGAATTCTTGCTAATAAATAAATACTAAATCAACTAAAAAAAGATTTAGTTCAATAAAATTTTAAACAAATTTGCATAATAATATTTATAAATAAGCTGTTGACAATATGTCAACAGCTTATTTATTTTTCATATTAGTAAATAGGTTTTAGAATCTGGATCTAGATGTAAAACTATAAAAAATCGTTAGTATTCCTTTCCTAATTAGTCCTGATAAAACACTTTATCAAGTATAATGTGACCCCCCATGCTTGCTCCTGACTTACCGTCGATTAATATTTGCACACCAGATACATCCTTAATTGAAAGTAGTGTTTTAGTAATTGCCTCTATAGCATTATATTCCATTGATGAACCACCAGGGAAATTTTTTGCTGATTCTATAGAAATATCTAGAATTGCTATAGTATCTTTAACTTTTAAAGAATTAATTTTGGTTCCTTCTGCTATTGGAGAAATAAAGCCGTTAGGTGGATCTAGTAACTGTTTTATAGCTGAAATAGCTATAATTTCTGTAAAAGATAAATTGCTAAAGTCCTCATTAAAAAAACTACTAGTAGGGAATGTCATACTATTTTTAATTAAAAACATATTACTATCTGTATTACTTATGTAGAATAATTTATTTTTATTAAGTTTAAAAACAGTGTTTTCTTGCTCAGTATTATTCCTCTTAGCTGGGTTTTTAGTGTTCTGTTTTGAGAAATTATCTTGAAAATATTTTATTATACCATCTTTAATTGCTTTAGAAATTTGTTTAAGGTATTCTGTATCTGTTAGTTTTTCACGATCTGTAGGATTAGATAAAAAACCGACCTCAATTAATATTCCTGGCGAATTAATTTTATTAAGTACATAATAGTCCCCTTTTTTTAGAGATCTATCATTTTTATCACGAATTTTAACCATTTCACTTTGAATAAATTCTGCCAGCTTTTCACTTTTGTCACAATTGATTTTATAGAAAATCTGACTTCCACTTGGTTGACTACTGGGGAAGTTATTTGCGTGTATACTTATAAAAAGATCGGTCTTTGACTGATTGCTAATAATTGGTCTTTGTCTTAAATCTTTATTTCTACTATTCTGATATAACTTATCTTCAGTTCTGATCAAGATAGGTATAATATTAACATTTTTTAAATCTTGATGTAGATATTTTGCTATTTGTAAGTTAATTTCTTTCTCTAGAATATTTCCATAACTGGTTCCAGTATCTATACTACCATGTCCTGCATCGATTACTACTTTGAACTCCATATCAGTTGTATTAGATGGTATTGATATATTTTTGTAATTCATTATTAATAAAACAAAGAATATTAATATTAATATAGATAGTATTATACGTTTTCCTTTAAAATGAACTGAAAAGTACATAAGACGCTCCTTTAAAAATAGAATTTTTACTTGAATCTTCAATTTTACTACGCAGGGATGATTCAAGTATAACCATATGATTACTCATTAACAATTTTCTATAAATATATATGTCTTCTATAAAACAAGTATGCTTTTAATTATAAAGAATAAAGTTTAATATAAACGCATAGATTTTATCAAAAAGGATTTATTTTTAGTCTGTTATAATTAAACAAATAATATATTTTTTTATCTTTAAATGCATTTATCATACATATTATTCATATATAAAAATAGGAAAGGATAAGTGATCTTATGAAGTTAATATTAACTCCTGGAATAAAAATAATTATGGGTATCAGTTTAACTTTATTATTGATAATATTTTCTTTTGGATTTTTACTTGGAAATAAATATGGTGAGTCAATTCCCGTTTTAAATCAAAAACTAGTACCAATATATAAGGTGGTTAAAGACGAAAGTTTAATTTCACTAACTATAGATGGTACCTGGGGTGCTGATCATACTGATGAAATATTGAATATTTTGCGAGAAAATGACATTAAAATTACTTTCTTTTTTGCAGGATACTGGTTGAATAAATACCCTGATATTGTTAAAAAAATAGCTGCAGAGGGTCATGAGATTGAAAACCATTCATATACTCATCCACATTTTAATTCACTTTCTCGGAAAAAAATAACAGAAGAATTGGAATCCACTTCTGATTTAATTGAAAAAATAATCGGTAAAAGACCAAGATTTTTCCGTCCTCCCTTTGGAGAGTACAATAATAATGTAATAAAAATTATTAATGACTTGAATTATCAGATAATACAATGGAGTATTGATTCTCATGACTGGATGGAACCAGGTGTAGAATATATAGTAAATAGGGTTATGAGCAATGCAGGAAGTGGTGATATTATATTAATGCACAACAATGCCCCTGATACACCTGAAGCACTAAGAAGTATTATACCAAAAATAAAAGAAAAAGGATTAAAAATAGTACCATTATCTGAACTGGTTTATAAGGATAATTATTATATTGAGTCATACTCAGGAAGACAAGTCAGTAATAATCGGGGTGAGAGATAAATGGTAAAAAAAAATTTAATTGTTATATGTTTTTTTCTGGGAATGATAGCAGGTATGGTACAAAACAACCTGGTTTTACCCACATTTAGCAATCCAAATAATGCATACTATCATGGTGTTAGAGGAAAAAACCAAATATCACTTACTATCAATGTGGATTGGGGAGAAGAGTATATAACGGGGATGTTAAATACTATGCAAAGAAAAGATATTAAAGCAACTTTCTTTGTGACAGGATACTGGGCAAATAAGAATCAAGATCTCCTTAGAAAAATTTCTGATATGGGCCATGAGATAGGAAACCATGGTTATAGTCATCAACACCCTAAAAAACTATCACAAAATGAACTTATTGAACTTATTAGAAAAAATGAAGAACTAATCTATCAGATATGTGGTAAACGAAGCAAATTGTTTGCCCCACCATATGGAGAGGTTGATGAACGAATAAGCAATGTAGCAAAGAGTATCGGGTATAATACTATAATGTGGTCTGCCGATACAATTGATTGGCAGCGGCCTGCCCCAGAGATAATAGTACAACGTGCAGTTAATAAAATAGATGATGGAGGTATAATTCTTATGCATCCTACTAAACCCAGTTTAGCCGCATTAGATAATATAATAAGTACACTAGAGAACAGGGGTTTTAACTTTGTAACAGTGTCAGAGTTAATAAAAAAATGAGAAGTTAGTTCTTTTTCTTTTTATATTTCTGTATTTATGTTACAATAAAGAATACTTAATTAGGATGGAGTTTTTAATCCATCTGAATCATATAGTCGTTCTTATTTCTGGATCATCTCCATAACCGTTGGTAATATTCCTAGACATTTTGCTACTTCTTAATTGAAAGAGTAACTGGGGTTTAGACTTTTTTATGAATGAAGTAATAGCAAAATTGTCGGACATTTTGTACCAACTAAAATGGAGAAGAACCTTATTTCTAAACTTAGCAACACTTACCCAATTTGTAAAAGCCCCTAAAGAATGATTTAAAGATCAAAACTTGGGAGCCTAATGATGACCTTGAGATAATTAGCGAAATTGATATAACAATGAATAAATGAGGTGTTAAAAGTTGAAAATAGAAGTAGTTAGGGTGGATAAGTCGTTACCATTACCTGTGTACCAGCATTATGGTGAAGATGCTGGAAGTGATCTACTGTCTGCTGAAGATACAGTACTCTATACTGGAACTCATAAACTTATAAAAACAGGAATTAAAATAGCTATTCCACAGGGTTATGGTGGATTTGTTTACCCAAGAAGCGGCCTTGCTTTGAAGCATGGTGTAACAGTTTTAAATGCAGATGGGGTTATTGATCCTGGGTATCGTGGAGAATTAGGTGTTATTTTAATAAATCATGGTGAAGAAGATTTTAATATTAATAAGGGTGACCGAATTGCCCAACTTATTATCCATAAAACTTTTGATGTAGAATGGGAAGAAGTAGATGAACTTTCTATTAGCAAAAGGGCTGGGGGGGGATTTGGTCATACCGGAATTTAAATGGGGTGATCAAATGCTACTCAAAGAGGTAATTGGTAAAGAAGTAATTGATCTTCAGGGAAAAAAAATAGGGAAAATAAAGAAGGCAGATATCATATTAGAAGCAAGTAATGGTGAGATTGAATCAATAATTTTACATAATAGTAATAGTAAATTTGTGATTTCCTGGTATGGTATTAAACATATTGGAAGTAGGGTTGTAATAATTGATAACAGTGTAAGTACACTAACTAGTATTTCTTAAATATGTTTCACTATTTAATTTTCTTTATATATTAAGAAAAAAATTACTTAGCGCAGTATTCTATATAGGATACTGCTTTTTTGCTAATTCTATCAAATCATACTGTTAACTGAATTATATTTACATCAAAAGGAAGGTTATTAAATATTTGTCTGGAATTATAAAGGAGAGTGGGATATCCAAGCAGTATTAAATTGCAATAATACTAGCAAAAATTAATTTTATAGCAAGCGCTAATTTACTCAGTTTATAATTAAAAAAGGGGAGTATTTAAAGTGAAAACAAATATTTTGGGCCATAGGGGTGCAATGGGAGATAGACCAGAGAATTCAGCTATATCTTTTAAAAAGGCTTTAAGTGATGGGGCAGACGGTATCGAATTTGATGTACATCTAACTAGTGATGGTGTTCCTGTAGTAATTCATGATGAAAAGGTTGATAGAACTACAAATGGTAGTGGATTGATTTCCAAAATGACTTTTCAAGAAATAAAGGAACTAGATATAGTATTTAAGCAAGGTCAAATTCAGAATAAAAAAGAAAAGATTCTTTCTTTAGAGGAGACACTTGAGCTAACGGCTTCAGAAAGTAAATTAATTAATATTGAATTGAAACAGGGTCCTGTAATATATCCTGGTTTAGAAGAGAAGGTAGTTGAGCTAATAAAAAGTTTTAATATAGAGGACAAAGTCATAATATCTTCTTTTAATCATTATTCAATCAAGATGCTTAAAGATATATATCCTGATATAGAATGTGGTTTGCTCTATATGGCTGGTATATATCAACCCTGGGTTTATGCTAGACGACTTGGTGTTGAAGCAATTCATCCTTTCTTAGCTAGTATTAATGAAGAACTTGTGCAAGCTTGTCATGAAAATAATATTCTGGTTAATGTATTTGGGGCCAATGATTCAGCTAGTATATCTAAGATGCTTTCAATTGGTGTGGATTGTATAATAACCGATTATCCTGGACTAGCTGTAGGATTAAGAGAATTGGGGGAATAATAATTGAATAAGATTAATTCAATGGTAAAGAAAGATGGAAAAAAATTGTCTTATAGTAAATCAATTTTTATTGGATTGGGGTTTCTTATAATTACTGCAACCTGGAGTCTTTATAATTCTTTTGTGCCTATCTTTTTAAAAAAATTCATTGAGGCAGAATCAATAATAGGAATTGTAATGACTCTGGATAATATTGCAGCTATTACATTACAGCCTGTTTTTGGTGCACTTAGTGATAATACCCATACGAAATTTGGTCATAGACTTCCTTTTATTTTAATTGGAGCACCTATAGCAGCCGTCTTTTTTGCAGTTATCCCTTTAGCTAACAGTTTTTTGTTATTGGTAGTTGTCTTAATAATCATGAATCTAGCTATGAGTATTTTTAGATCACCGACAATTGCTCTTATGCCTGATTTAACACCGCCTAAATTAAGAAGTAAGGGTAATGGATTAATTAACTTTATGGGTGGAATTGGGGCTGTATTAACATTTTTGTTAGGGTCATATTTATATGATATTGATCCCTTTTTGCCTTTTGTACTATTATCCCTTTTATTAATTATTATTGTTTTATTGTATCTATGGAAAAATGTACTTTTCGGCTACGTTTGTATTGTTTGCAATACCAAGCGGCTATCTTTCATCAGTTATAGGTAGAAAAAAGACTATCAGTTCTGGCATAACAGGATTATTACTTACATTTTTAGTTTTGGCTTTTTTGCGGAACATATTATATATAAATATTGCTTTAGCTGTAGGTGGTATTTTCTGGGCATTTATTAATATTAATTCATATCCAATGATTGTAAATAAGGCACAGGATAATATTGGAGCTTATACAGGAGTTTATTACTTCTTCGCGACTTTACCAGCAATATTGTCACCTATGTTTGCTGGTTGGATTATTCAGTTTTTTGGATATGGTACTTTATTTTTAAATGCTGTAATTGCATTTTCTATTGCATTATTCTTTATGTTGAAAGTTGAAGATTAAGGTTCATAAAAGGTCTTTAATGCTGCTCTATATTACATATAAAAAATATATTTATAATAAACACTTGAATATATATGCAAAGTAATGTATAATAATTCAAAGGCTTAAGAATGGAGATGAAAAAGATGATAAGGGCTAGTATTGTAGGGGCTACAGGTTATGTGGGTATCGAGTTATTAAGGCTACTTAATAAACATCCAGAGGTTGAGGTAAAACATTTAATATCTCATGGTAATGTGGGTAAAAAACTAATAGATGTATATCCACAGTTTTCTGGTTCTAAATATGAAAATTATGAGTTAGAGGATTATTTAGATGTTCAGTTATCAGATAGTGATATTGTGTTTACCGCTCTACCTCATGGTATTTCACAGGAGATGGTTGCAGATATATATAAACAGGGAGTAAGAATAATAGATATGAGTGGAGATTATCGCTATAAAGACATAGATATATATCAAACCTGGTACAATATAGAACACAAATATCCTGAGTTAGCTAAAAAAGCAGTCTATGGGTTAGTAGAATTAAATCGTGAAGAGATTAAGTCAGCTGAAATAGTTGCCAATCCAGGCTGTTATGTAACAGCATCATTATTGGGAATACTGCCACTTATGGATAAAGAGATTATTAATGTTAACTCTATTATAATAGATGCCAAATCTGGTGTAAGTGGTGCAGGTAAGAGTTTAAAACAATCATTATTATTTAATGAAACCCAGGATAGTATGAAGGCCTATAATCTCACAACACATAGACATACATCTGAGATAGAGTATATATTGAACCAGGTATACAGGAAAAATAACGAAGAAAAACTATCTTTTGATAAAAGAACTGAGGATTTTAGTCTTGTTTTTACTCCACATTTAATTCCCATTAAAAGGGGTATTTTAGCAACAATTTATTTGGATCCAGTTAAAGATATCGTAGAAACTCAAATTATTAATTTGTTTGAAGAGTATTATAAGAAAGAGCAATTTGTTCAGGTGTTGAAAACAATTTTACCTGAAGTAAAATATGTAGTAGGTTCAAATTACTGTCACCTTGCTTTAAAATATGATCAGCGTACTGGTAAAATAATTGTGATTTCAGTTATTGATAATTTAATAAAGGGTTCAGCTGGTCAGGCAATACAAAATATGAATGTAATGTTTAATCTTAAAGAAAATAGTGGTCTTGAGTCAACTGCTTTATTCCCTTAAGATATAATTTAAAATCTAACGGTGGTGATAAATATGGTTATAAAAAAAATAAATGGTGGTATTACTGCAGCACAGGGTTATCGAGCAGCAGGATTAAGTTGTGGTATTAAAAAAAGTAAAAATAAAGATCTGGCTATAGTGTATAGTGAATCTCCGGCAACAAGTGCAGCGGTCTTTACTACTAATCACTTTAAGGCTGCACCGGTTTTATTATCAATTGATAAGATTAAGAATAAAACAATCAGGGCTATATTAATTAATAGTGGTAATGCTAATGCCTGTACAGGTGAAAAGGGTATGAAGGATGCAATTAAATTGGTATCATTAACTGCAGAAAAATTAAATGTTAATCAAAATGAAGTCCATATTTCTTCTACAGGTATTATTGGTGAACTTTTGCCTATGTATAAATTAGAAAATGGTATTGATAAGCTTGTTCCTCTATTAAGTAAATCGGGTAATAGTGATGCAGCAGAGGCTATTATGACAACAGACAAGGTTAGTAAACAGATTGCCTATAGTTTTGAGTTGCCTTCTGATGGAACTAAGATTAAAATTGGAGGAATGGCTAAGGGCTCTGGTATGATACATCCTAATATGGCTACAATGCTTGGTTTTATAACTACTGACTTATCTATAAAAAAAGAACTATTGCAAAAAGCACTTAAGGCAGTAGTAGACCTTTCTTTTAATAAAATTAGTGTTGATGGTGATCAGAGTACAAATGATTCAGTATTTTTAATGGCAAACGCTAAGGCAGGAAACAATCAAATTGTTAAGGAAGATGATGATTATTATGCTTTTTTTGAGGTTTTACAAAGGCTGACCGTTTATCTAGCTAAATCAATTGTTTATGATGGAGAGGGTGCTACCCGATTTATTACAATACAGGTAAACAATGCAGGTACAATTGAAGAAGCAGATCTTATTTCTAGAAAAATAGCTAATTCAAATCTGGTAAAAACGGCCTGTTTTGGTGGTGACCCGAATTGGGGACGTATTGTTGCTGCCCTTGGTTCCTGTGATATAGAATTTGATAAAAATAAAGTTACTGTCTCTATTAATAATAGAAAATTGTTTAATAAAGGAGTTCCCATTAATATAAAAAAAGAGGATTTAATGGGACTTATGGAGAGTAAAGAGATATTAATAGAGGTAAATCTTTTAAAAGGTAATGAAAAAGTAGAGTTTTGGACATCAGATTTAAGCTATGACTATGTTAAAATAAATGCAGAATACCATACTTAGTATAAATGGTTTTTCTTCATTTTAGTTGGTGTGAAATGTCCGATCATTTTGCTATTACTTCATTGAAATAGCAAAATATCTAAGCATATTACCAACGGATATGGAGATGTTCCGTATAAATAGCTTATGTAGATAGGAAGGATGAATTAGATGGAAGAATATATAAAGAAGGCTTATGTACTAATTGAAGCACTACCATATTTCAAAGAGTATTATGGTAAAACTTTTGTTATTAAATATGGTGGTAGTATTATGTTTGATGAAAGGTTGAAAAAAAATTTAATAGAAGATATAACACTTTTAAAATATGTAGGTATCAATCCAGTAATTGTCCATGGCGGTGGACCTGCGATTAATGAAACTTTAGCCAGACTTAATATTAAGACTCGTTTTATTGATGGCTTAAGGGTTACTGATAAAGAAACCATGGAAGTTGTTGAGATGGTTCTTGCCGCTAAGGTAAACAAAGAAGTAGTAGCTATGATCAATCAAATGAGGGGTCAAGCAGTAGGCATTTGTGGTAAAGATGGAAATTTAATAAAGGCTACCAAAAAGATAATGGCTAATAAAGATCTTGATTTAGGATATGTAGGTGAAGTCGAGAAGATAAATCCAGAGATTGTAAATAGATTAATTGAAGATGGCTATATACCTGTTATAGCTCCTGTAGGTTGTGATGATAAAGGAGATAGCTATAATATCAATGCTGATACAGTTGCTGGAAAACTAGCCGTTTCTCTTCAGGCGGAAAAACTAATATACTTAACAGATGTTGATGGAATAAGGAATGATCCAGAAGATGAAGACAGCAGGGTTTCTTCCTTGACCTTTACAGAGATTAAAAGGTGGATTATAGAAGGTAAAATTCAGGGTGGTATGTTACCAAAAGTTGAGAGTTGTATGGAGGCTGTTAACAGCGGGGTTATAAGAACACATATATTGAATGGCTTAGTACCACACCCCTTATTATTAGAGATATTCACTGATCAAGGTGTGGGAACAATGATTCTAAAGAATTGATTTTACACATAAAATGGAGGGAGTAGATGATATGAATATTCAAGAGATAATACAAAGTGATAAGGATCATTTTATGACAGTATATAGCGGCCGTTATCCATTAGTTGTTGACCATGGTAAGGGTGTTAAAATCTACGGTAAGGATGGCAAGGAATATTATGATTTTCTTGCTGGGATTGGTGTTAATGCTTTAGGTTATGGACATTCCGTATTTAATTCAGCTTTAAAAGAGCAGATTGATAAGATTATTCACTGTTCAAATCTCTACTACATTGAACCACAATCAGATTTGGAAAAAAAATTAGCCGAAAATTCTTGTTATGATAAAATGTTTTTTGCTAATAGTGGATCTGAAGCTAATGAAGGTGCAATAAAATTAGTACGCAAGTATTTTAAAGTAAAAGGGGAAAGTAAATTTGAATTTATTACTGCTGATAAATCTTTTCACGGTAGGACATTGGCTACTGTGACGGCTACTGGTCAGGATAAATATAAATTACCATTTGCACCACTACCTCCCGGTTTTAAAACCGTACCCTTTAATGATTTGCAGGCTATGAAGGATGCTATTACAGATGAAACAGCAGCAATTATGTTGGAACCAATTCAGGGAGAGGGAGGCATTTATCCGGCCAGTCAAGACTACCTTGAAGGAATAAGAAAGTTATGTGATGAAAAGGGAATCTTATTAATATTTGATGAGATTCAATGTGGAATGGGTAGAACTGGCAGTCTTTTTGCTTATCAAGAATATGGTGTAGAGCCAGATATTATAACTTTAGCAAAAGCCCTGGGTGGTGGAATACCTATCGGTGTCTTTATGGCAAAAGCTGAAGTAGCAGATACATTTGCAGCAGGTGATCATGGTACTACTTTTGGGGGTAATCCTTTGGCTACTAAGGCCGCATCTACTATAGTTGACATAATGCTAGAAGATGAATTTTTACCATTGGTAAAATCTAAAGGTGAATATTTCCAGAAAAAATTATTAAAATTAGTTGATAAATATGAAGATGTAATAGAGGTAAGAGGGATGGGTTTAATGCTTGCCCTACAGTTATCCGATAAATTGTCAGCAAAAGATATTACTATGAAACTATTTGAAAAAGGCTTTTTAATAAATGCAGTTAAGGAGCATACATTGCGATTCTTACCTCCTTTAATAATTGAAGAAGAGGATATTGATAAATTAATAACTGTTTTAGATGAGCTATTAGGAAAATAAATAATTGATTAGAAGTTATCTCAAGGCTGTTTCACAATATCACCGATTACCCAAGTGGGAATAAGTGCTGCAAGTTTTCTTATGTCACATTACTTTGTAAGGATGAATAATATATATAAAGTTCATTTGGAGGTGAGTTTTGTGGCAGAAGAAACTATGGGTAGAAGAAGGAAAAAACCTTATGCCGATAACAGTCTTCTAATATTTTTAATCTTAATCTTATTATTAGTATCAGTATTTCATTAACTAGTAGTAATACTTAAACCGCAGGAAGCTTAGACTATTCCTGTGGTTCTCATTTTTAAAAACTATTATTTAATTTCTTTAAAACATTTTTATATTAGCCCATTCTCTAGCAGCAAATTTTCGATATATGACAATTATAAAAATAAGGAATGAAGTAATTTCCGCATACCAGACACTATTTACACCATAATTGAAATATGTAACAAAAAGCCAGGTTAATGGAATAAATATTGTCCATAGTCTTAATGAAGTAATCCACATAACCCCTTTTGTATCACCTGTACCTCGTAAAGCCCCTCCCATTACAATCATAAAAGCAAGCAATGGTTGGTTTATTCCTGCTAATCGCATAGTAAATATAGCAGACTTAATTAATTCTGTATCAGTTGTAAATATTTTTAAAATCGCTACTGGAAATAGTATGAAAATTAGTCCCATGAATATTCCCCATAGTATTCCAAGCAGACCTGCTGTTTGACCAGTAGTAAAAGACTTTTCCGGATCGTTTTCTCCTAACCTTTTACCAACCAGCATAGCTGTAGCTATAGAAATTCCAATGGCTGGCATAAAAGAAGTTGATTCTATAGTTATTAAAATTCGGAAAGCCGCTTCTGAAGTTGTATTAAGTAATGCAATGATAACCCCGTTGACAAAAAAAGCCATCTGCATAAAAAACTGTTCAATTGCTGCAGCATAACTAAATCGCCATAATGGTTTAATTATTGTTAATGATAATCTTAGATTTTCAAGCCTCAAGATAATATTATCTTTACCTTTAATAAGTATATATAAGTATAATATAACTGCAATACCTCTAGAGATAGAAGTAGAAATGGCTGCCCCCGCTATACCTAACTCTGGGAAAATACTATAACCTGTTATTAATAGATAATTTCCTATAATATTAAGTATATTAGCAATACCAGTAATATACATTGGGGTTTTCATATCACCTGAGCCTCTCAAACTGGCAGCTGCAGCAAAGGATATAAACATAAAAAGTTGACTAATAGATACATATTTAAT
>JBDNGI010000361.1:0-3878 GCA_041689345.1 Halanaerobiales bacterium | reverse complement strand
ATTCTAATCAATTTTAAAGGCTATTTATCCACAGTTTTGCCTGTTGATAACTTTTGGTTTATTTACCATAAAAAAATGGGGAAACTCTATCAGTATACGTATTGACAGAACTTTTTTTAGGTTATAAGATTGGTTATGAGATTATAGAGATGGGAGTACATAATATGAAAAAAAATGCAGCACTTATAGTTCTGGCCTTTTTAATGATGGCCACATTTGGCTTTATAACAAATATAAAAGGAGTAGTACTACCTTCTATAAAAAATTATTTCTCTGTTACATATGGTCAAATAGGGCTGATGTTATTCTTGGCCTCACTTGGCTTTACTTTTGGTACTTTTTTAGGTGGATTAGCTGGGGATAAATATGGGCAAAAAAAAGTTTTATTAGTGGGATTTCTTTTATTAGGACTAGGTATGGGACTTATGCCTTTAGCCGAGTCATTTTATTTCTTGGTAATAATTATGTTCCTAAATAATATTGGTATGGGAACTATTGAAATAGGGGTAAACTCACTGGGGGCTAAAATTTTTCTAAAAAATACTGCAGTTATGATGAATTTGCTCCATCTTTTTTATGGTGTAGGTGCAACTATTGGCCCTAAGTATACCGGTTTGATGTTAGCTAACAATTTCAAATGGCAGAACACATATTTCTATACTCTAACTTTAGTAGCTGTTATATTCATTTACTTATTATTCTCGAAATTCCCTGAACAAGAGAATACAAATAAAAACCTAAAAATACCTATCAAGGTTATGGCAGGCGACAGTAAAATATGGTTATTTGCAGCTGTTCTTGGTTTTGCTGTTATACTTGAACTGGGAATTGGTAACTGGTTAGTTAACTTTCTGCAAGAAGTTAGACAGCTAAATGAAAATAGCAGTTCATTTTACCTGTCATTTTTCTTTATAACATTTACTATAGGGCGCTTAGTGGGCGGCTATCTGGCTGAAAAAATAGGTTATGTAAAGATAATACTATATTTTGCAATTATTAGTATTATCCTCTTTTTAGCAGGGTTAATTATTGAGGGTTGGGGTATTATCTTGTTTTCTTTGATTGGCTTCTTCGCTTCTATTATGTATCCAACAATGATGGTAATTATTATGAAGGAATATAAAGAAAACACCAGTGGGGCAATGGGTTTTATCGTTACTACAGCAATCCTTATTAATATGATTTTTACCTGGCTGATCGGAAAAAGCACTGACCTTTTCGGTGTATTTTATGGTTTTGCCAGTATAGCTATCTATACTTCACTTATTATATTCTTTTTATTGCTGCTGGAAAAGAAATTAACTTACCTACAGGATACTCAAAAATTAGTACCTGGTAGTGAAAGATAGGCTATTGGAATAAAATTATTTATCTTCCACGTGAGAACTTCACCCAAATCTTTATTAGAGTGGAGGGATTCATATCTTGATATAAAAGGCTACTCCCCCATTCTCATTTTCTACCCATATCTGGCCATTATGTGATTCTACTATAAGCTTGGCAATAGCCAGTCCCAAACCGAATTTGCCTTGATATCCACTTTTGTATTTCTGGAATATTTTATCTAAAATATTTTCTTCTATAGCAGGGCCATTATTCCATATCCTAATACAAGAACTAAATCCCTCGCTACTTTCTTCAGATAGATTCTTTAAATCTATAGAAATTGTATCACTAGCATAACGAATTTGATTATCCAGGATATTTTCAAGGGAAATCCTTAACTTTTCCCTGTCTCCATTAATCTTAACGGGTTCAAAATTAAGCTCCCAGTTTAAATCTGTATTTCGCCACATAAAGTTATTAACTGTCTTACTTATAAACTCAGCCATATTAAATCCTTCTCTTTCTAACTGATGTTTTGATAAATATTCATATTTTGTATAATTCAAGAGAAAATGAACCCTTTCTTCCAGTCGCTTAGTTTCTTCTTCAATGACATTTAATGAACTCTCCATATCACCACGAGGAAATATGTCATCATTAATAGACTGTACATAGCTGCGTATAACCATTACTGGTGTCTTCAGCTCATGAGAAACCTGTTGTAAAAATGACTGCTGCTTTTGATCCTGTTCTATTAATTGCAAACGCATCCAATCAATAGATTTACCTAATTTACCAATTTCATCATTCCTATTAAGGGATACAGGACTTTCCCATTTACGAAGAGCAATATCTTTGACTTTAGACTGTAGTTGTACCAAAGGTCTTGTAAGATATCTGGTTATAGCTATTGAAGCAATCCAACTAATAAATAAAATAAAGATCAGCAAGCTTATTAGACGCCTCAAAGTACCTTTCACCAGATTGTTCCTATACCTTTCCCAGAGATATGATGCCAAATATACTCTTTCACCATCTATTTGGACTTTACGAATAACATAAAACACTTCATTTTTATCAATTTTTCTATTATAACGTTTTATTTCTTCCTGCTGTTTACTAGCTTCTTTAATTATCTGTAGAAGAACCTCTGGGGGCAACTCACTATTTAATGGACCGTCCTCTGATAATAGAATATGTCTCACCGTATGGATGGGTCGGTTGCTTTTCTGAGGTGAAAACATATGGTCAACACTTTTTTGATCACTTAACTCCTCACTTAATTCCTCCAAATCTTCATATCTTAAAATATATTCCTGGGCCTCTTCAATACGAGAATAGGTTTCATTTGTGAAAGAATAACGCAAAACAACAGGAAATAATAGGGTGTTTAAAGCAAAAGATAATCCCAGTACTATACCAAGAATAATCCAAATTTGAACTGCCATAGGCCTATCTTTTAGTCGAAACATCTTTATCCACCAACCTATATCCATATCCATAGAGTGTTTCTATTTTTAATAAAGGAAGTTTTTTCCTTATGCGACGGATAGTATCATCAACAACCCGGTCTCTTCCGTAATAACCAGCACCCCAAATATTATCTAAAATTTGCTCTCTAGATAATGCCTGGTGTTTATTTCTCAATAGATAAACTAATAAGTCAAACTCCAGTGAAGTCATGTCTCTTACTTCTGTATCAAAATAATAAACAACCCTTTTGTTTAAATCAACTCGACATTCATTATATTGAATTAGCTTATCTTTATTCTCAAATTCACCATAAATTCTATCCAATAATTTATGGACCCTGAGCACTAATTCCCTGGGAGAGAATGGCTTAGCTAGATAATCATCACTACCTTTTTCCAAACCAGTAATTCTATCTAGATCAGCATCACGAGCGGAAATGAATATAACCGGTACTTCTGATGATTCATTTTTTATTTCTTTAATCAATTGATAGCCATCTATATCTGGCAGCATAATATCTAATATCCAGAGATGGGGTAGCTTATTAATTACCTTCCTCGCTCCTTCTCCTGTCAAAAATGCATTAACACTCCAACCCTCATTTTCCAGATAAGAACTTAATAATTTATTAAGATTTTCATCATCTTCAACTAGATTAATAATATAATCCATACTCCCCACCCCCTATATAAAATAATACTTTTTTAATATCTTGAAGCAAGTATACTCCAGAAAAATAATTTTTTCAATATTTACTCATAACTTAAGGCAATAACAGGGTCAAGTTTCGATGCTTTAATGGCTGGATATATACCAAAGAAAACACCTATAATCAAAGAAAAAGTAAAAGCAAAAACAAGAGTAGGTACTGATATTACTAAAGCCCAACCTGCCATTTGTGATACCCCGTATGCAGCTAGATATCCAAATATAATTCCTATTACTCCCCCTATACTACTTAAGGTTAAGGCTTCAATTAGAAATTGACTAAGTACATGTTTCCTCTTAGCCCCCAGGGCCTTACGAATCCCAATTTCTCTGGTCCTTTCAGTAACAGATACCAGCATAATATTCATGAT
>JBDNGI010000360.1:0-5142 GCA_041689345.1 Halanaerobiales bacterium | reverse complement strand
CAAAATAGCCAGAGCTATAATTAATATACCAAGTATTTCATTTTTTCTTCTCTCTATTGCTTGATCATTAATATCTTTCTGTTTATTTTTCTTTTCTTGTATTTTTTTCTCTTTTTCAGTAATTACTTTAGGCACAATTATCCACCTCATTATATTTCTGTATAATTTCAAATAAGTCTTTAGTGTCTTCTTTGCCCTCAAATTAACTACTACTAATATTACTCTCTTTTATGATTGCAAGTAGCAATAAATCTCAGGACTAAAGTTTAGCTGGATTAAATACTCCATCTAAACAAGTCTTCTACATATAATATTTCTACATCGTCTATAATAATCCTGCCAATAGTATAACTATTATTCCTACAGCCCAGCAGTAATAAGAAAATATAACTAAACTGCCCTTTTTTAAGATATGTATTAAATATTTTATAGCAAAATAGCCTGAAATAGCTGATGCTAAAAAACCAAGAAATATATTAAACCAGGTAATTTGTTCTAATCCAACTGTTAAAACATCTTTTAATTCTAATAAACCTACTCCAAATATAACAGGAACAGAAAGAAGAAAAGAAAACTTAGCAGCAGATTCCCTGTCTAATCCCTGTAATAATGATGAAACAATTGTGCTTCCTGAACGAGAAATACCCGGTATCATAGCTAAGCCTTGAGCAAGACCTACTATAATGGCATTGTGTTCCTTCATTTCATTTAAAGAAAATTTCACTTTACTTAACCGTTCAGTTAGATAAATAAGTAATCCAGTAATTAACAACATATATCCAACTATTTGTATTGAAGAAAATAGTCCTTCAATGTAATCTTCAAATAAGAAACCTAATATCGCTGTAGGAATTATTCCAATTAATACTAGCCAACTTAAACGTCTTTGTTCTTTTTTAAACATTAAAATACCCTTAACATCTTCCCAATAAATTATGATAACAGGAATAACTGTACCAAAATGTAGAAAGACAGTAAGGGTTAATTGATCTGTATTAATACCAAATAAATATTGAAAAATAACCAGGTGACCAGAACTACTAATCGGCAAAAACTCTGTCACCCCTTGAATTATACCCAAAATAATAACCTTAATCATATCCATCTTTATCTCCCCCAATCAGACTAATAAAAGTATTTAAAAATGGTAAAAAAATAAGTACATTAAAAATATTGAAGATAGTATGTGCATTAGCAATCTGCCTAACTAAATTGTCACTAGTATTTATAACTATAGATTCAAATATAGGAAACAATGGAATTAAAAAAAATACACCAAGTGAATTAAAAATAAAGTGTCCTTTAGCCATAGTTTTAGAAAGATTTCCGGCATTTATACTGGCTAAAAAAGCAGTAATACAGGTACCTATATTGCTACCTAAAGCTATAGCAATAGCACTCCTTAATGTAATTAAATTATTCATAGCTAGACTAACTGTAATACCTGTGACTGCACTACTACTCTGTACTATAGCAGTAGTAAGTGTTCCAATAAAAATACCTAGATACATATTTGAATCTGCAAATTTCAAAATGGTTTGAATGGTCTGCCTTACATCAGTTGATTTAAAGAAATCAGTCATCATAACTAATCCAGCAAAAACTACTGCAAGGAAGAGTATAGAACTACCAAAATAGCAAATTTTTTTCTTAGTAAAAATACCTATGGCAATAAGACCTAAACCGATTATAATCATATATGGATAATAGATTAATATAGGTAATGAAATAAGTTGAACCGTAAAGGTAGTGCCAATGTTTGCTCCAAGAATAATACAAATTGCTGGTTTTAGTGTTAAAACTTTAGCTTCTATTAAACTTATTAGGATTATAGAAACGGCACTACTACTTTGTAAGATAGCAGTAATTATAATTCCTATAATTAATGATAGCAAAATATTATTATTTAGAGAGGTCATTAATAACCTAAATTTCTCTGAAACCATTTTTTTTATTGACCACTTAGATCCTTCAAGTCCAGCAAGAAATAACAGTAATCCAGATAAAAAAATATGCATAGTTATATTTCACCTCATTGTTTATCTTCTTAAATATAACTATGCCCAAAATTTTAATTTTATCATTTATATTAGGTTATTTGCAAGTTAGTTTTTAAAATAGTACCTGGTTGTATATCTTTCCTCAAATAACATTGTGGGTCTGATGATATAATTTTTGAAACTTTAACCTGTTTATCATCAATCCTTTCTACCATAATTATAGTACCATCTTCAAGTGATAACTCTTCATATTTCAACTCAAAATCATCAAAATCAGCAAATACCATTTCAGCAGGGTAGATAGAATAATTAATCAAGGTCAATCCCTACTTCCTGACCTTTAATCAAGAGCCTTAGTTTTTCCAGTGCTAGACTAAGTCCCCCAACTTCGTCAATTATTCCTGAAGTGACAGCATCCTTACCAATTAATACAGTTCCCACATCCCTTACCAATTCCCCTGTTTTAAACATTAATTCTCTAAAATCTTCTTCAGAAATTTTGGAATTCAATTTTACAAATTGAATAACTCTATCCTGCATTTTATCCAAGTATTCATATGTCTGTGGAACTCCTATCACCATTCCTGTCAATCTGATAGGATGAATGGTCATACTGGCAGTGGCAACAATATATGAATAATCCGTAGCTACAGCAATTGGTACCCCTATACTATGACCCCCTCCTAAAACAATTGAAACAGTAGGTTTACTCATAGTGCTTATCATTTCCGAAATCGCTAAACCAGCCTCAATATCTCCCCCAACTGTATTTAATATAATCATCAAGCCCTTTATATTAGGGTTTTCTTCCACTGCTACTAATTGAGGTATAATATGTTCATATTTTGTTGTTTTATTTTTAGGTGGTAAAACTAAATGACCCTCAATCTGACCGATAATAGGAATCGTATGAATATCACTCCTTAAATTGTCTGGTGGATTTGTCTCCCCAAGCTGTTTAATAGCCTCAAGATTATTATTATCATTATCATTATCATTTTTACCATTCTGATTTGGATTAGAAGGTTGCTGCCCGGGATTTCGCGGCCGCTGATTAGGGTGCGGGTTAGGCTGCTTTCCAGGCGTTACACGAGGAGGTTGAGGTGGTGCGCCCTGCTGCCTGATAGGTTGGTAATTAAATTTTCTATTAAACTTATTTTGATCAATACCTGAATTCATATATGAATCATTAAACATATAACCACTCCTTGATATAGTATCAAGGTTTAGTATTATCAAGATATTTAGATAATATGTATATTCATAAATAATATTATAACTTGCTTTTTCGAATATCAGCTGTAAGTGAGGAATATTAAAATCCTGAGATATATTATAAAACTTTCTATTATAAAGCTAATATTAAAAACCAGAATATCATTATTAACTGAAAAAAGATCTTAGCAATACTACTACTGAAAAATGCTAGTAAAGTAGCTATTCCTATTTTGAAGGCTTCATTACCAGCCTTTTTCTCTAATATGGCTATTAAAAATACTGATACAAAAGGTCCTATTATTATACCTATTGGTCCTAGAAAAATAGAACCTAATATTATTCCAGTACCTGCACCAATCATTGCAATTTTAGAACCACCGTGTTTTTTTACAAAATAGGCATTTGCCATTAGATCTGAAGATATAATTAAGATAGTTAACAATACCATACCGGTCCAGAATGAAAATGGTAAAGCTGTACCTGAGACAAATATTTTATATATTAAAAATCCAATCCATAAGAGTATTGTATCTGGTATAAAAGGAATAATTACCCCTATTAAACTAGAGGTAAATAATAAACTAATTAATACCCAAATAAGATATATCATAATTATACACAGCCTTTAAATATTTTCAAATCAGTCGATATTATATAAACGTCTTGCATAATTAAATGTACACAGACAGAGATTTCCTGACGGCTTCCTTTACAGTTGATTATAGCCTATTTTTAACGAATCTTCAATTATAAACTTCAGTGGTGATTCAAGTATGACTATATTGAATTATATGTGAGTCTAGTTTGAAAGATAATTATAATATATAGCTATGCCTTAATTATACTTGAGCAGAAGCTATAATTTCACCTAAATTATTTATCTGATTCTCTTTCATATATTCTTCAATTTCCTTAATTATTTTTAATGGCAACTCTGGATCTACCATGGTGGCAGTACCTACAGATACAGCGCTTGCACCAGCCATTAAGAACTCAATGGCATCATTCCCTGACATGATTCCTCCCATACCTATAATAGGTATGTCTACATTGGCAGCTACCTGATAAACCATTCGCAAAGCAACTGGTTTTATAGCTGGCCCTGACAAGCCCCCGAATATATTACCTAATTCTGGTCTACGCTTATTAATATCAATCTTCATACCCAATAATGTATTGATCATAGAGATAATATCAGCACCTGCTTCTTCAGCAGCTTTAGCCATCTCCACTATATCTGTAACATTTGGTGATAACTTTACTATAATAACACCATTATATACCTTACGAACCTCTTTTGTAACCTTATATATTAAATTGGCATCTGTTCCAAAGGCCATACCACCACCTGCTACATTTGGACAGGATACATTTACTTCCAATGCAGCAATTTCTTTATATGGAGCCAATTTTTCAGCTAAAAATGAGAAATCATCAATAGAATGACCGGATATATTTACAATCATAGGGAGTTGATATTTTTTAAATATAGCTAGTTTTTTAATTATAAACTCATCAATACCTGGATTCTCCAGACCTATTGAATTTAATATACCAGCAGAAGTTTCTACAATTCTTGGTGTAGGATTTCCTGTGCGTGGATTTACTGTAATTCCCTTCACAGTTAAGGCCCCTAATTTTTCTATATCAATAAAATCATTTAACTCTTCTCCAAAACCACAAGTTCCTGAAGCTGTTATCAACGGGTTTTTCAGTTTTAATGAGGACATTTTTATTGATAGATCTATAGAATTATCTAATTTATTCATTACAATCACATCCAGTGAAGTAATTATTATTAAAATTTACATTATCTAATGAGAAAACTGGTCCTTCTTTACATACCCGTTGATTACCATCTTTTGTTTGACATACACATGATAGGCAGAGCCCAATTCCACAACCCATTCTCTCTTCCAAAGAT
>JBDNGI010000359.1:0-8478 GCA_041689345.1 Halanaerobiales bacterium | reverse complement strand
TGGTTAGATATTGGTGAGAGAAAGTGGTATTGGGATTGGCGCGATCATAAGGAAATAGCCAGTGGTGGTTGGACCATTGATGGAGGTGTTCATTTCTCAGATTTATGGCAACATCATATCGGTGAAATTGATAAGGTTTATTCCGTTTCTAGATCATTTGACCCCGTCAAATATATTGAATATGATACAATGGATGATTTTGAAAAATCACGTCAGGGTGATCTACCCAGATATCGTAAAACCAGGTCTTTGAAAGATATTAATCCTGAGACTTTAAAAGAGCCAATTGAATCCAACTTGGAAGATACAACTTCAGCTATCTTAGAATTCAGTAATGGATGTGTCGGCACCTGGGTTGTATCCCGTTCGGCCCCTGGTCGTACAGATAGATCAAATATCCTCTATGGTTCAGAGGGGGCTTTAAGCTGGAATGAGGGTATTTTTAATCAGAAGCAAGAACTAGTTTATACGATTGATGAGTTGGTTGAAGCCTATATGACAGATTTATCTGTAGATGATAAAGAAAAACTATTTCCCTTTGGCTTAACAGCACCAATGGCTATTGAGGACAAACAATTTGTGGATGCTATTAAGGGTAAGGGAGCAGTTGAGGTGGATGCTTGGACTGGTTATAAAGCGATGGCTATTCCAATGGCTGTTTATGAATCGGCTGCTATTGGAGCACCAGTTTCTGTACAGGATGTGTTGGATTTAAAGGTGGAAACATATCAGGCTGAATTGAATAAAATTATTGGAATATAGAATCAGTTAAGAGATTTTCATGTTTTTATTTATTCACTGTAGATATGAAAATCTCTTATTAAATCTAATGATATTATTATATATACAGGACTGATCAAGACGATCCCTATTTCTTGCTGTAGACTTAATTAATATGTTATACTTAATATAGAATGAGTTGGTATAGATAGGGGTGATTTATATTAATCTAACAGAAAGACAAAAGAAAATCATACAGATTGTAAAAAATGCTGACCCGATTACTAGTCAAGAGATAGCAGAACGTCTTGATTTGACACGTGGGGCTTTACGCTCGGATTTGTCCATCTTGACTATGGCCAATATTTTAGAAGCCAAACCCCATGTGGGTTATTTTTATACTAAAGAGAACTCTTACTTGAGGGATTTTGATGATCTTTATGGCAAAAAAATTGAAGAAATAAAATCGGCCCCAATCGTAATAAAAGAAGAAATCTCAATATATGATGCTATAGTGCACCTTTTTTTGAAAAATACAGGATCATTATTTGTTATTGATCAGGATGAGGTATTGATAGGGGTTGTAGCCAGAAAAGACTTATTGAAGATAAGTATGGGAAAGTCAGAGATAAAGCAGTTACCTGTAAGTATAGTCATGACCAGGATGCCGAATCTTATAACTATTACTAATGAAACCACAATATTTGAGGCCGCTAAATTAATAGTAAAACATCAAATTGATAGTCTTCCAGTAGTTGAAGAAATCGATAAGAACCGATATAAGGTTATTGGTAAGGTAAGTAAAACCAATATCGTGCGTTCATTTGTAGATTTTGGTTTAAAGATATAGGGGGGTAATTTTAACGTGTCCATAATTAATAATGTTAATAAGACAGTTTTTATTATTTCAGATTCTACAGGTAAGACCGCTGAAACCTTGTTTAATGCAGTGGCTATTCAATTTGATATAAGTAATTTAGAAACCAGTTATTATACGAATGTTACTACACTAGGACAATTAGCTAAGATAATTGAGGAAGCAAAAAGAGTAGAGAGTGTGATAATAGCATATACCTTGATACTGCCTGAATTTTGTGAGTATATAGAGGATGAGGCTGAGAAATTTAGTATTCCAACATTGGATATTTTGGGACCTCCTATTAATAGATTTTCTCATATAATAGATTGCCAGCCCCAATTAGAAGTTGGTCTGAACTATAAAATAGATAAGGAAATTTTTAAAAGAATTGAATGTATAGATTTTAATGTTAGAGTTGATAGTGGTAAAGACTTAAATAAATTAAAAGATGCTGATATAATATTGATAGGTGTATCCAGAACCTCTAAGACGCCCTTAAGTATGTTTTTGGCTCATAAAAGCCTAAAAGTAGCTACTATTTCATTGTTTCCAGAGGCAGCTCCACCTAAGGAACTTTATGAAATATCTTCTGAAATGATCTTTGGACTCAATATAAGTGCACATATGTTAAAAAAGATCAGGGAAAATAGGTTAAAATTAATGGATTTTAGTCCAGATAGTGACTATGCTAGTTTAGATAGGATTGAAGAAGAACTTAAGCATGCTGAAGAGATTATGAATAAGGTAAGCTGTAAGAAGATTGATATTACATATAAAAGTATTGAAGAGATAGTAGTAGAAATTTTAGGTGAATTGAACTAAATGAGTATCATCCAGAATTACAATTTAAAGTTAAATTATTAAAATCTGTAACCAGTTGTGATAATTGAGTATAATATATATATAAGGAAATTAATAAGAATAAAGATTAAATATCTTTAAAAACTCAGGTGTCTCCTGGGTTTTTTTAATGCAAAAAAACATCATAAAGGGTATTAATAATGAATATATAAATAAAAAGTGTACATTAATAAACAATAGTGTTGCATTATATAGCTTTGTTTAGTATAATAATATATAGTTAAGGAATATTTATTTGTCTTTTTTAATATCTATAGGAAAAAGGAGTGGGATAATGAGAGAAAAGTTATGTTCTGAACTCGCCCGTGTAACTGAGACTACTGCTTTGTCGGCTGCCCCATGGATAGGAAAAGGAAATATGAATGCTATAGATGGGGACACAGTTGAGGCAATGAGATCTGTTTTAAACAGCCTGGAGATAAGGGGAGAAGTAGTAATTGGGGCGGGTATAATGGACAAAGCACCTATGCTATATAATGGAGAGATTATTGGAAATAATAATAATTTAGAAGTTGATATTGCTGTTGCTCCTGTTGAAGGAAGAAGCCTGGTTGCTAAAGGTTTATCAAATGCCGTATCAGTTATTGCACTGGCAAAGAAAGGCTCTTTATTAAAAGTACCTAATATGTATATGTATAAGATTGCAGTTGGGCCAGAGGCTAAGGGTGTAATTGATATAAATGCAACCCCAGTTGAGAATCTAATTGCAGTAGCTAAAGCTAAAGGCAAAAGAATTAATGAAATGACTGTGGTAGTTCTGGATAGGCCGCGTCATAAAGAATTAATAGCCGATTTGTATAAAAAAGGAGCCAGAATTAAATTAATAAGTGATGGTGATGTGGCTGTTGGTGTTTCCACTGCTCTGCCAGATACAGGTATAGATATGTTAATTGGAATTGGCGGTGCCTCTGAAGGTGTGCTGACTGCTATTGCTTTAAAGTGTTTGGGTGGCGATATGCAGACAAGGCTACTATTTGAAGATGATAAGAAAATTAATATGATGAAAATGATGTGTATAGAGGACATTGACAAGGTTTATACCATTGATGACCTTGTTAAAGGGGAAGATATAATTTTTACAGCAACCGGAATCACTGGAGGAGAATTACTGGATAAAGTTGTTTATAATGGTAATCAAGCTGCTACCAATTCTCTATTATTAGATGGACTGAATAAAGAAGTCTTACGGATTAATACATTACATAATCTAGATGAAAATAAAATTAAGGTAAACAAGATTGGATAAAAGACTCTTTTTTTGACTATTATATATCAATATAATAAAATGGTTTTGTGATATATCTGTTTTATAAATCAGCTTAGGAAGTCACTTTACTTATATTAGTCCACTCAAAATCTTATAATTGATTTTGAGTGGAGATATTTACTGATCAATTATATATTAATATATTATTTAAGGAGATGATTTTTTATTAAAGTAAAAAAGGCTATTATTCCTGCTGCAGGTCTGGGAACAAGGATGTTACCTGCCACTAAAGCACAACCCAAAGAGATGTTACCTATTGTGGACAAGCCTACTATACAGTATATAATTGAAGAAGCCGTTGAGTCTGGAATAGAAGAAATATTGATTATAACTGGTAAAGGGAAAAGGGCTATTGAAAATCATTTTGATAAGTCATTGAAATTAGAGTTGGCTTTGGAAGAAAAGGGGAAAGACGATTTACTGAAAATGGTGCGTAATATTTCTGAAATGGTTGATATACATTATGTTAGGCAAAAGGAAGCTAAAGGATTGGGACATGCTATATACTGTGCAAGGACTTTCGTTGGAAATGAGCCATTTGCAGTACTTTTGGGTGATGATGTGATGGTTGCAGAGCAGCCGGTTATTGGACAGATGATTGATATATTTGATAAAGAAAATTACCCGGTTATTGGTGTGCAAAAAGTCCCTGAAAAAGATGTAAGTAAATATGGTATTATCAAATATGCAGATCTGCAGGGAAGGGAATATCTGATAAGTGATCTTATTGAAAAGCCAACTATAGAAGAAGCACCATCAAATCTGGCTATATTGGGTAGGTATATTATAACCCCTGATATATTTGATATTTTAGCTGAAACAAAACCTGGTCGTAATGATGAAGTACAGTTAACAGATGCACTAAAAACCCTGTTAAAGAAAAGATCAATTAAAGGTTATGACTTTATTGGTAAGAGATATGATGTGGGTAATAAACTTGGATTTTTAAAGGCTACAGTAGAATTTGCCTTAAAAAGAGATGATCTTAATGAAGAATTTAGTAAGTATCTACGAGAATTGGTAGAAAAAAACTATAAGAATTAATTAGTCTATGTGAATGAATATTATCCTACCTACAATTTTTACTTGTAGCATTACATATTTGAGTAACTGTATTATAGATCAATTATTATATTAGACTACTTTTTAATAAACCCTATGTGAGATATCGTTATTTCACATGGGGTTTATATTTTTGTGAACTCAAGGCTTAAAAGTGAAGATTATTAAAGGATTTCTCTGACTATTATAGAATTCTATTAGATATTAAATAAAATAAATTTTAAAAGGGGAGAAGAGATGCAGTTAAATAAACGAAGTAAAATATATATAATACTAGGAATAGGGGTTACAGTACTATCTACATCTGGAATTTTAATTAAATTATCAACAGCTCCGCCATTAATCATAGCATTCTATAGGATGCTAATTAGTTCATTAATATTAACACCATATCTGTTAATTAAATATAGGAAAGAATTAAAGGGATTTTTAGATATTCGTATAGCTATTGTTGGATTTTTTTTGGCGATACATTTTTATCTGTGGATCAGTGCTTTTGAATATACCAGTGTAGCAAATGCTGTGATTTTTATTGCACTTCAACCCCTCTTCACCTATATACTTGAATACTTTTTTGCAAAAGAAGATTTATATCCGGGTATAATAACAGGAATACTCCTGGCACTTTTAGGGAGTATTATTATAAGTGTTGGTGATATTAATTCCTTGTTTTCACAAGTTCGGGGTGATTTATTAGCACTAGCTGGGGCTTTTTTTGCTGCAGCTTACCTTTTTACGGGCCGCAGTCTTCGAAAAAAAATGGATTATGTTCCATATCTTTATATAGTTTATACATATGCCTGTATTTTTTTGGGAATATTTTCACTGTTGACAAGACAGCCTTTTACTGGTTTTGCCGACTATAATTACCTATATTTTATAGGATTAGCCCTGGGGCCTACACTTATTGGTCACTCTGCTTTGAACTACTCTGTTCGCATATTACCGGCTACTATTGTTTCACTTACCATCCTGTTTGAACCAGTTCTAACTACTTTTTTTGCCTGGCTTATACTTAAAGAAGGAATTACCTTGATGACTTTTATAGGTGGTATGTTTATTTTCATTGGAATATATAAGGCGATCAGCAAAAAGCGTAAATCAACTGCAACTTAATTTAAATCAGGAAGCAACCTGCTGATTTAGACTTTGATTATATAGAGTGATAGAGTAGGATTACTTTATACTAATAACTATTTTAAAATTGGAGGGAGTAAATAATATGCCTGTTTTTGAAATGCCTTTAGAAAAATTAAAACAATACCAAGGGGTAAATCCCCGTCCGGAAGACTTTGAGCAATACTGGGAAAGGGCTTTGGATGAAATGAACTCAGTTGAACCCCAGATAGAGTTAGTACCAGCTGATTTCCAGGTCCCTTTTGCTGAATGCTACCACCTTTATTTTACAGGTGTCAGGGGTGCCCGTGTACATGCTAAGTACTTACGTCCCAAAAAAATAAGTAAGTTAGAAAAACATCCAGCAGTTTTACAGTTTCACGGCTATACTTGTGATTCTGGTGATTGGAATGACAAACTAAATTACGTAGCTGCCGGTTTTTCTGTCGCTGCTCTGGACTGTCGGGGTCAAGGTGGTCTATCAGAAGATACTGGTGGTGTGATAGGTAATACTCATTGTGGACATATAATTAGGGGTTTATCGGATGATCCCGATAATCTGTTTTTTCGACATATTTTTCTTGATACAGCACAATTAGCAGCTATTATCATGGATATGCCAGAAGTTGATCAAAATAGAGTTGCAGCCATGGGAGGATCCCAGGGAGGTGCTTTAACTTTGGCTTGTGCTTCTCTTGAACCAAGGATAAGGAAGGCTGCACCACAATATCCATTTTTATCAGACTATAAAAGGGTTTGGGATATGGATCTAGCAAAAGATGCCTATAATGAAATTAGGACTTATTTCCGTAAATTTGATCCTTTACATGAAAGGGAAGAGGATATATATACAACTCTAGGATACATAGATATTCAGAATCTGGTTAAGAGAATTAAAGGAGAGGTTTTGATGGGGACAGGATTGATGGATATGATCTGCCCACCATCTACTCAATTTGCCGCATATAACAAGATTCAATCCAAGAAAGAGATGAAGATATATCCTGACTATGGTCATGAACATTTACCTGGTTTTAATGATATTGTCTTTGAATTCATTACAGAACTGAATTAAATAAATAACAAATAATTTAAGAGTAGTATATGATAAGTCTCTCTAATAATAGACGGACTTTTTCTGACAAGTATGGTCTTAGGTTTTCATTAAAAATTTAGCGGCTTTTTCTATGTTTATCTTGGAGGCAACCAGAAAGACCTGGTTCTTTTCATAAATCTTCTTACTACCCCTAGGTATTATTAAACGATTTTCTTCTTGATCAAAAATTCCCGCTATAACACAATTTTCAGGGAAAGAGGTATTTTTTACAATATCTGAAATTGTTTTACCAGAGCATTTCGCTTGAGAGGGGATAGTGACAATTGAAATTTCGGCTTCACCATCACCTATAGATGCTACTTTCCTTATATCAGGTTGTTCTATATCTATTAGGAATCTATTTACGATCATATCAGTGGTAGAACCTATATTAGTTGCACCGGCTAATTTATAGGCACTTTTGTATTCTGGTTCACGCATACGGACAAGTATTTTATTAACACCTTGATCACTTGCCAGTAGTTAGAAGGCTAGATTATCAGAATCATGTCTCATGACGCCAAGGGCAATATCACATTTTCCTATTCCTGCTTCTTTAAGTGTTTCTATTTTTGTTGCATTACCATTAATAGTAATTGCACCATAATGTGAATAAATCCTTTCACAAATTTTTTGATCTTTGTCTATGACAACAACATCATGTTTTTTAACTAACTTTTTGCTAAGGCTTCTTCCTACGATACCTCCACCTGCAATAATAATATACATTGAATATCAACTCCTTTTATGATTTCCATGATTTCCTTGATAATATTACGAAAAGAGGAAGGATCTCTAATCTCCCTGCCAACATACCAATTATATAAGTTATCTTTATTATTACTGCTAAGTTTGACATTTTTTCAACACTAAAATAGAATGGACCAATGTTTCCGACAGCTGAGAACATTCCTGATAAAGATTGTATTGAGTTTAGATCTGAGAAAAGGGATGTTATTCCAGCACCAATAACTATTAATAATAACCAGCCGAAAACTAACGCGGAGATTCGATAGATTTCTTCACTATCAATAATATTTTTATCTAGGGTAACAGGTATAACTGCATTGTTTGGGTAATATATTTTCTTGATTTCTCTCTTGAAAAGTCGGTTTAATACTACAACTCTTAAAACTTTTATTCCACCAGAAGTTGAACCAACACAACCACCGATTAACATCAAGACAAGAAAAAGTTGGCGGGCAATTACTGGAAAAAATGGTGAACCTATATATTCAGTAGCAAACCCTGTAGTAGTGATCACTGAGACCACCTGAAATAGTGTAGTACGAAATTTACTTTCAAAATTGATAAATAAGTTGTTATCAGCAAGATACTTACCCAAAAGAATTAGTATAGTAAATGATAGAATTAGTTTAAAGAAGGTTTTTACTTCGGTATTTTTAAAAGGAGCCTTGAAATCACCGGTAAGAACCTTAAAATGTATTAAGAAGTTTATACCACCAAGTAGCATAAAGAATATAATAATATATTCGA
>JBDNGI010000358.1:0-6258 GCA_041689345.1 Halanaerobiales bacterium | reverse complement strand
CATCAGGATTTGTTACCGGATCACAATCATAAACACCATCAACATTTTTAGCCATTAATATTGCATCAGCGGATATTTCTGCAGCCCTTAATGCGGCAGTTGTATCTGTCGAAAAGAAGGGATTTCCTGTTCCCGCAGCAAAAATAACTACTCTACCCTTTTCTAGATGCCTCATGGCTCTTCTTCTAATATATGGTTCAGCAATTTGCCTCATCTCTATAGCCGATTGAACACGAGTCTCTAAACCCATTTTTTCAATAGCATCCTGAAGTGCCATGGCATTTATTACAGTAGCTAACATTCCCATATAATCTGCAGTACCTCTATCCATACCTTTTGCACTTCCTGCAATACCCCTGAAAATATTGCCGCCACCTACTACAACAGCCATTTCTACCTTTGTATTATTAACAACATCATATATTTCTTTAGCAATGTTCTTTATAACTGTGGGATCTATACCAAAACCTCCGCCACCAGCTAAGGCCTCACCACTAATCTTCAATATCACACGAGAATATACCGGTTTATCTCTCATTAACCTTACCCTCCATAATTAAATTATTCGCCAAAAGTAAATAAATTCCTTCTTTTAAAAAAGAGAACACACAAATGTGCTCTCTCTCTCTCTCTCATATATATAATAATTATTTATTTTTATTAACCTCTTTCATTACTTCCTCAGCGAAGTCTTCAGCTTTTCTCTCGATTCCTTCACCTAACTCATAACGGGTAAAGCCATTAATCTCAATACCTTCATCTTCCAGAAGTTGTCCTACTGTCTTATCAGTATCTCTAACAAATTCTTGTTCAACAAGACAAATTTGACTATAGAATTTGTCTATTTTTCCTTCAACTATTTTATCTATTATATGTTCTGGTTTACCTTCATTTAACATCTGTTCTTTATATATATCTTTTTCCTTTTCTATTAAATCTGAAGGGACTTGGTCACGTGTTAAATAATCAGGAGCACTTGCAGCAACATGCATAGCAATATCCTTAGCTACCATTCCATTGGCTTCATTTATTTCAGCATTTAAATCAACAATTACACCAATTTTACCACCCATATGAATATAACCTTGTAAAAAACCATTAGTAGAAAATTTTTCGAAACGGCGAAGATTAATATTTTCTCCTATATTTGCTATTGCTTCTTTAATAATAGTATTAACATCTTTATTATTATCTAAGAACCAAGATTCTTCTAAGACAGATTCAGTATCTTCAGCATCACTTTGGATTAAGTGTTCAGATATTTCAGCAATTAAATCCTTAAACTTATCGGTTTTAGCAACAAAATCAGTCTCACTGTTTACCTCCACAACTACACCATTTTTCTTATCTTCATCAATAAATACATTTACAGTACCTTCAGCTGCTATTCTACCTGTTTTTTTTGCAGCAGCCGCAATACCCTTTTCTCGAAGATACTCAACAGCAGCATCTATCTCACCATTATTTTCTTCCAGTGCCTTTTTACAATCTAAAACACCTGCACCAGTTCTTTCTCTTAGTTCTTTAATATCTTTCATACTAGCCATAAATTTTCCCTCCTTGATTGATTTATTCATCTCAGCGGCATTACTAAAACTCCCCCTTCTACAATTGGGGAAAATGCCGACAAATTTCGCTATATAAGGCTTAATTAATTTTACTTGTTTTGTTGCAAGTCATCTCAATAACTATATGTATATAATCACCTAAAAGCTAAAAAATAAACATCGCACTACATAGATGTTTCTCTAAAAAAGGCGCAGTAAGAAGTTTAACCTCTTACAACGCCTCTAATATTTTTATTTATGCTTCAAGGTTTTCTTTAGCATTAGCTTCTTCTGATTCTTCATTTGTTTGTTTACCTTGTTTTCCAGCTAGAACAGCATCAGCAATAACACTTGAGATAAGTTTAACTGCGCGAATAGCATCATCATTACCTGGAATAACATAATCAATAAGATCAGGATCACAGTTTGTATCTACAATAGATACAACAGGAATATTTAATTTTCTTGCTTCTGCAACAGCAATTGCTTCTTTCCTTGGATCTGTAACATATACTATATCAGGTATTTTGTTCATATATCTGACTCCACCAAGAAAACGCATTAATTTGCTATGTTCTTTATTTAACTGTATTACTTCTTTTTTAGGTAATACTTCAAAAAGACCATCTTCTTCCATTTTCTCTAATTCATTTAGACGAGAAACACGTTTTCTTATGGTATTAAAGTTGGTTAGCATTCCGCCTAACCACCTTTGATTAACATAAGGCATGTCACAACGCTCTGCCTCATATTTAATTGTCTCCTGAGCCTGCTTTTTAGTACCTACAAAAAGAACTGTACTACCTTCAGTAGCCCTTTCTTTTACAAAATCATAAGCATCATTGATAAGACGAACAGTTTTTTGTAAGTCTATAATATAAATGCCGTTTCTTTCTGTAAAGATATACTCATCCATCTTAGGATTCCATCGTCTAGTTTGATGACCAAAATGAACACCGGACTCTAGTAATTGTTTCATATTAACTACAGACATACCTACACCTCCTTTCCTGGTTAGCCTCCGCCTATTTCAACCCTTAATTACCACTGTTAGTTTTGTTAACAGCACCAGCATTAAGGTCCGTAGGCGTGTGTATTTACACCAATAGGTAGTATACCACATAATATAATAATTATCAATTCATTTTTGATAAATAGTTTCTGCTTCTTTTGTTTGGTTTATATTATAGTTATTCCAAACTATAAAAAAATGCCCTCTTGTAATAAAAAGAGAACATTTTGATATACAAGCAAAATATTTGTTTTACACCTTTAATTTATCTAATTCATCTAATAAATAATCATTTAGTACTTTAATAAAAGTACCTTTCATTCCCAGTGATCTAGACTCAATTACACCAGCGCTTTCAAATTTACGAAGTGCGTTAACTATTACAGACCTTGTAATTCCAACGCGATCAGCAATTTTACTAGCAACTAACAAACCTTCTTTACCATCTAATTCTTCAAATATATGTTCAATTGCCTCTAATTCTGAATAAGATAAGGTATCTAGTGCAATTTGTACTGCAGCTTTTTTCCGAGCTTCTTTTTCGATTTTCTCACTTCTAGTTCTTAATATTTCCATCCCTACAACAGCAGCTCCATATTCCCCCAAAATTAAATCGTGAGCAGAAAACTCTTCTCCATAACGTGCAAGAACTAATGTGCCTAAGCGATCACCACCACCTATAATAGGGATAATAGTGGTCAATTTATTTTCAAAAAGACAATCTTCATCATCAGCAAAAACACATTTACCCTCTTTTTGTTCAATATTAGCCTTAGTTTCTCTTACTTTCAATAAACCTTTATTATAATCCCCAGGAAACTCTTCTTCACTAATTACTTTTTCTTCCATAATATCACATTCAAAATCATCTAATACACTATTACCATATATTTTTCCTTCTTTACTGGCAATATAAACATTGCTATTAATTGCTTCACTTAATACATCAGCCATTTCTGAAAAATCAACAGGCCTACCGCCAGTTCTCTGTAATAATCTGTTTATCATTCGACTCTTTTCTAATAATTCTTCCATATTTCCAATACCTCCATTTTTGTCAATATATATTTATTATAATATATACTTGCTTAAATCTTTATTTTGTACCACATCAGCAAGTTGCATTCTTACATAATCAGTGTCAATTACAAATTTTTGTTGCTCCATATCAGGTGCATCAAATGATAATTTTTCCAATAATCTTTCCATGATAGTATGAAGTCTGCGAGCACCTATATTCTCAGTTTGTTCATTAACTTTAAAAGCAAATTGAGCAATTTCCTCTATTGCATCATTAGTAAATTCCATATCTATATCTTCGGCTGCTAATAGTGCTTCATATTGCTTAGTTAATGCATTCTTAGGCTTTAATAGAATTTCAACAAAATTATTTTTAGTTAAACTTTGTAATTCTACTCGTATTGGAAAACGACCCTGTAATTCAGGAATCAAATCTGATGGTTTAGAAACATGAAAAGCACCTGCCGCTATAAACAAAATGTGATCAGTCTTAACAGCCCCATATTTTGTCATAACTGTAGAACCCTCAACTATTGGCAAGATATCTCTCTGAACACCTTCCCTGGATACTTCAGGACCTTGACCTGATTCGCGACCAGCAATTATATCAATTTCATCTAGAAAAACAATTCCATCATTTTCTACTTTTAAGATTGCTTCTCTACTAACCTCATCCATATCAATCAACTTCTGAGCCTCTTCTTGTTTTAAAATCTCCTTAGCCTGAGCTATAGTAACCTTACGTTTCTTTTTTTGTGAGGGAAGTAAACTTCCAAACATATCCTGAAAGTTGATACCAACTTCTTCTATTCCTGCACCTGAAAACATCTCAAACATTTGTGGTGATTGTGTTTCCACTTTAATTTCAATAATTTGCTCATCAATTTCGCCATTTTCCAAACGTTTTTGCAAACGTTCCCTTCGTTCATTAATTCTGTTATATGTATCATCTTTTAATTCTTCCTCTTCTGTATCATCATTCATTAAAAAATCAAAGGGTTTTTTTTTCTTGTTCGATGGTGTTGGTAGTAAAATATCCAAAACTCTCTCAATTGCTAACTTTTCAGCCTTCGGCTCTACATCTTTAATTTTTTTATTTTTTATCATTCTAATAGACATTTCTATTAAATCTCTAACTATTGATTCTACGTCACGTCCAACATAACCTACTTCTGTAAACTTAGTTACCTCAATTTTAATGAAGGGGGAATTGGCTATTTTAGCCAATCTTCTGGCAATTTCAGTTTTTCCTACACCTGTAGGACCAATCAATAAAATATTCTTTGGAATTATTTCTTCCTGTAGTTCTGCTTTGACCTTTTTCCTACGGAAACGATTTCTCAAGGCTATAGCAACAGCCCTTTTGGCATCATCCTGACCAATTATATATTTATCAAGTCTTTCGACTATTTCTCTAGGTGTTAATTCTTCTATCATTATTCACCTCCTGTAATATCTTCAACAGTAATATTATCATTAGTATATATACATATCTTAGATGCTATTTTTAAGGACTCCAAGGCAATATCTCTTGCGTCCATATCCTTGGAAAACTTCAACATTGCTAAAGCCGCTGCTTGTGCATATGAACCGCCAGATCCAATAGCTAATACATCATCATCTGGTTCAATGACATCGCCATTACCAGAAATCAATAAAATCTTTTCACTATTTGCAACAATTAATAAAGCCTCTAGTTTCCTTAAGACCTTATCAGTTCTCCACTCCTTAGCTAATTCAACAGCTGCCCTTTCAAGATTCCCATGATACTCTTCTAACTTAATTTCGAATTTTTCAAAAAGGGTAAAAGCATCAGCAGATGTACCAGCAAATCCTGCCAGTACATCACCATGATACAGATATCTTACTTTCTTGGCACCTGCTTTCATTACAGTATTACCAAAAGTAACTTGACCATCACCAGCCATCGCTACTCTTCCTTTATATTTGACTGCCAAAACAGTTGTAGCTTTTATTTTAAATTCCACAAATTCTACCTCCTCATTCAATTGTTGAATGATTCAAAATTGTAGATGATTTATTGCTTGTTATATGTTAACACATTTTATCGACAAATGTCAAGAAAATATATTAGTAAGTCTCATCACTTACAGTTTCTTCAAAGCCACATTCCTTATTAATACATTTATGTGTTAATCCTTTTTTACGACTTCTCTTTTCTACTAAGATTCCTTCACATTCTGGACATTTCCTTTCAATAGGCTTATTCCATGATACAAAATCACAATCTGGGTAACCAGTACAACCGTAAAAAGTCCTACCTTTTCGACTCTTACGTTCAATCAATTCTCCATCTTCACAGTTCGGACAAGAAACGCCGGTTTTTATTAAAAAGGGTTTTGTATTCTTACATTCAGGATACCCTGAGCAGGCAAAAAATTTTCCATAACGACCATACTTTACTACCATAGGTTTCTCGCATTTTTCGCAAACCTCATCAGTAACTTCACTCTGTAATTCAACCTCATCCATCTCTTCTTGAGCCTCATCAAGACGCTCAGCAAAAGGAAAGTAAAAATCAGATAATACTTTTTTCCAGTTATCTTTTCCGTCTTCAATACTATCTAAACGATTCTCCATCTGTGCTGTAAACTCAATATCAGTTACATTAGGAAAGTGCTCACTCAATAAATCGACAACAATAAATCCTAATTTTGT
>JBDNGI010000357.1:0-4978 GCA_041689345.1 Halanaerobiales bacterium | reverse complement strand
TAAAACGAATGCAGTAGCTTAGTGCCGCTTGACCCAAGTCGATTCGGTAATACTGGCCTCAACCTTGCGTTTAAGATAGAAGAGGGCAGTGCTCCCCCACTTAAGTAGAAGTGGGGGTTTTAGCGGCAGTTAGCTATCGGATAACTTATTCAAAAAAATGTCATCCATGCCCCCTACTGGCATGCTTTTTGTGGATGTGGTAATTATCCAGGGAATTAGAAAGTACAGATATTTTTGTAATATATTGATATTATCCATTACAAAAGACCACTCTCTAGAAAGTGGCCTAATCCTTATCATTTCATATGTATTACTAAGATTCAATTTAAAAATCGTTCATTTAGTATCCTTCAGAAAAATCCACACCATTAATAAGCGTATTACCATCAAAAAAGGATTTCAAATTATTTGCACAAATTTTTACGATTCTATCATGAGTCTCAGGCAAACTAAATCCTCCTGAAACATGTGGAGTAATAATAACATTTTTCATTTTCCACAATCTATGTTCCTTTGGCAGGGGTTCTGGGTCAGTTACATCTAGAGCTGCACCTAAAATATATTCATTCTCTAAAGCATCACAAAGATCATCAGTATCAATTGCATTACCTCTCCCCACATTAATCAATACCCCATCACTCTTCATCAACTTTAACCTTTTTTCATTAATGATTTTATAGGTAAGTTTAGTACCTGGTAAGCTTAATTCAACTACATCTGCTCGTGGTAGCAAATCATCTAGTTCGTCCATAAAGTGAAGTTCATCCAGATAATCAGGCTTATTTGTATTTTTACGTCTTATACCTATTGTATAAGCGCCAAGACTTTTCATTTTTTTAGCAAATTCACCACCGATATCTCCTAAGCCAACAATCAAAGCAGTAGATTTATAAATAGACTTTACAGATCCCTCATTAGACCAATTTGACTTCAGCTGATTATCCCTATAAAGATGATTTTTCTTATACAGTTCAAGTAGAACAGCAAGCATATACTCAGATATAGCAAGACCATATGCCCCTGATGCATTTGTCAAAAGCACACCTTGCTGTAAAATATTATCTTTTACATATCCGCCTACACCAGCACTCTGAAGTTGCAGCCACTCTAGCTTTTTAGAGCCCTTAATCATCTCTATGGGAGGATTTCCCAAAATAACATTAGCATCTTGAACTTGATTACTAGTAAGTTTTTTATTGTTTGTATAAATAAAATTAGCCTCATCTACTTTTTCTTCCAAAAGCTGTTTGTGTTTTTTCTCAACAGGAATAAGAACAAGTACATTTTTTTTCATAATTATCTCCTTCTTTCTTTTGAATTAATGCTTCATAATATGTAATTAAAATATTTAATTATATCTATTGAATTATTTATTCAAACCGCTTATACTAATTATAATGTATACTTTTATTAAAGGCAAATATTTAAAGAGTTGAATCATCATGGAAGAAATGATAAATTTAAGTTAATAGGTGATATCGTTAGACGGTAATTTAAAAGGAAGAAACCTGAAAAGTTCCTTCCTTTTTTTAAATCGGCTTTTTTATTCTACCCTTTCCTTTCTTTGTGCGTTTTAGTCAACTAACACACTAAAGAAAAGACGGGGATTTCTTTTGAAACCAATTGCATTATCGTAAAAATTCCAATACCTATACGACAACCTTACTTACACTTATTGACCTAATATCACAATTTTATCAAAATCACCCGTTTTAGCAGCTTCTAGAATAGGTCCCATATAATCATCAATCAATGAAGCATTAAGTGGGACAGGCATATTCTTTAGTTTCATATCCAATTGTGGATTTTTTGCTGCTTCTAAAGCCCTAGTTATATATTTATCACTAAATCCAGCTAAATCTTCAAGTTTTGTCGGGAAACCAACACTGGCACTAAGTTTGATCATACCCTCAGCTACAGCCCTGCCCAACTCTTTTTCATTTAATTGCTTATTATCTTCTTCAATAAAGCCAGCTTCTTTAAAAATATTATAAATTACAGATAATTGTTTTTCAATTGCTGGGGCAAAAAATACTGTATAATAGGGATTCATTATGGCACATGCCCTACCATGACTAGTTACATCTACCAGAGAGAAGCTAGTTAAATGGCCGCCATTAGTTCCTCCTACCATAATTGCGTAACCACCAAGGTCAGTTGCCAGACCGAGTGCCTCTCTAGCTTCCTGGTTTTCTGGATTTTTAATAGCTTCCTGGATATTATTTACAACCAGTTCAATACATGTTGCTGCAATTTCTTTAGCCTTATCATAGTTATTATCTGAAATACCATAAAACACTTCTAGACTATGAGCTATACCATCAAAGGCACCATCAATTGTCAGCGATGCCGGTGCAGAGGTAGTTATTGAGTAATCAAAAACTGCTTTAAGAGGTATTATTGCTTCATCAACAATTAACTTTTTCTGTCCTGCTTCAGGGTCTGTAACATTAGAATACTTTGTAAGATGGGCTGCAGAACTGGCTGCAGTCTGTACAGCTATCAATGGAATCAATTGACTACCCGTCTTCTCCATTGCTGCAGTAACCTGACCTGTGCCAAAATAAGTTTCAATATCATTGCTATATTTCCCTAGACTAGCTAAAACATTAGCGGCTTTGACAGCATCAATAGTGCTTCCACCACCAACTGCAATTAGACAATCTGGTTGATAATGAAGAATACTGGATTCTATCCTATAAACATCTTCTCTAGGGGCATTAGGTAGAGCCCCAGTAACTATTTCACCAACAACTTCAGCTCCGGCTTCTTCTATAGAAGCAACTATTTTCGCAACTGAAGGTTCTAGCCAGTCTCCTTCAGCCGCAATTACCATAACTTTTTTTCCTAATTCTGAAGCAAAAACTCCTGCTTTTTTTAAGACTCCAAGTCCAAAAGCATAATTTCCATCTTTAAAACCTTCCAGCAACTTACGTGCTTTTTCTTTTGCGTTCATCATCCATCAACTCCTTTATATCAAAGTTCCAATAGCTTACCTTCTAATTTGACTTTCACGCTTATTATTTTTAATATCATGCCAGTTTTAACTAAGGACAATGACCGGGATATTATCTTCTCTAGAAAAAACATTTATTCTATTACCCTATTCTTTGAAAAATAAAATGCTATAACACCCAATATAAGACTACCTCCAGCAATAATCCAATCGATAAATAACATTCTAATAGGAAAAGCTATATGTTGAATAGCTACTACTATTGGTAAACAAAATAATTCAATTGCTGTTATAAACAAAAATATTTTACATAGATTACCCTTCTCCATAGCTTTATTATATTTGTCAAAACTAAGAATCACTAACGCCATCCATAAAATAGCAGATACTAGCAGAACAGGAATACCCATGTATGTTCGAATAAATTGAGATACACCAGAACCTTCTAAATAACCAGCTTTTAATAAACGTATATCAATAATAGTGAGCAATTGAAGAAAAATAAACATACCCAAGAAACTAGAAAAAAGCCATAGAACTAATACAATTAATTTTTTGTATATTTTATTCATAGTACCCTCCTAATCAGTTAATGAACAGTTTTATTGAATATTTTAATGATTTCTACTAACAATAATGTCCATTACACTTATTATAACATATAATGGTAGTTTTTAAAAGATGATTTTACCGTCAATTTACCGTATTTAAATACTTCTTAATCTTTAGAATTTATCTCTTTTTAAAACTAAAAGGATTGTACTCTGACTTCCAAGGTAATCCCAAAAAGTAATTTCTTATCCCAATTTTCTTTAAAATCATATGGACACATAACCGCTGCCCCAAAATTTCTTAATTTTATAGTGGCCATATCAGCCTTAAGAAATAAAGCACTATTGGAGCATTTATTGCAGTGAAAATACCCATTAGACCAATAGCTAAGCCACTCAAAGCCCCTTCCTGTTCATCTTCAGTAAGAGCACGGGCAGTTCCAATACCGTGTGCTGTAATCCCCATTGTCAGACCACGTGCTAAAGTCGATTTAATTCTAAATAATCTATTTAGTTCTGGTCCAAACATCCCACCTAATAAACCGGTAATAATAACTGCTCCAGCCGTCAGTGCAATTTCTCCCCCAATTTGTTCTGATATTCCTACTGCTATCGGAGTTGTTACCGATTTAGGAATCATTGATATAAGGAGCAGCAAATTAGTATTAAAGACCATACCAAGCCCTATAGTTAGTAATATAGCTATCAATGAAGAAAGAAAAGTACTTAATAATATCAGAAGTGTATACTTTTTTAATAGAGTTATTTTTCTGTACATCGGAATTGCCAACGCCACAGTAGCTGGTCCAAGTAAAATAGAGATATACTGCCCTCCATTATTATAACTTTCATAATCAATATCAAATAGGGTTAAGAAAGATATAATTATAAACAACGCCATTAATATGGGATGAAAGATCGCCTTTTTCTCCTTTTTATATAAGAAAAGACCTAAAAAATATACTAGTAAGGTTAAAGTAATTCCAAATATAGGTTCTTGTATAAGTTCATTTAACATACTAAGACCCCTTTTTCTCAAGATTACAGACCAATAAATCTATCATTTTACTAATTAAAAAATATAAAATAAGAAATCCCCCAACTACTATTACACTAAAAGAAACAAATTCATCCCTTAACAGTTCTTTATAACTAATAATACCAATGGAAACCGGTATAAAATATAAAATTAAATGTTCCAATAACAAATCACCTGCAGGAGCTATCTCTTCTAGCTTAATGAAATTAAAAACAAGACTTATAAATAATAATATCATCCCTATAATATTACCTGGAATGGGTAGTGGAGTAACTTCAGCTATAAACTCCCCAAGAAAAAGAAATACAAAAATTAATGTAATACCTTTAACCATCCTCACCGTTGAACCTCCTTAATCTCAATATGATTACCACTTGTATTTGATACCATACCTAATTCATAACAATATTTTTTTAAATTTTTTCTCTTTAT
>JBDNGI010000356.1:0-4652 GCA_041689345.1 Halanaerobiales bacterium | reverse complement strand
TACATCGGATAAAGAAATCATTAATACAGAGAGAATATGATCAGTTTATGGATTATATGAAATCACTATTTGCCAATATAGCAAATATTAATATACCTAAAGAAGTAAAGGAAAGAGAACACTTTTACCATACTATGTTTTATCTGACAGCAGTACTTTTTTCTGATAATAATCTGGGGGTAAATTCTGAGCTATTAACCTCAGAGGGCAGGATAGATATGCTAGTTGAAACAGATGAGAATATATTTATCATTGAATTTAAGTGTAATCAAGATGCAAGTCAAGCTATTGAACAGATTAAAGGGAAAAACTATGGAGATAGGTTTAAGATAAAGGGGAAAGAGATAGTATTAATTGGAATTAATTTTGAGACAGAGAAGAGGAATATTGATAGCTATTTGATTGAGAAATAGTTAAAAATAGAAAGATAGACACATATGAAATATTAATTTCTAAATACAAGTTTTAGGTCTATCTGAAGTTCAGCAAAAATATTCACAGGCACTTTCCTGTTTACCATAATTTGCATTGGATATCAATTAACAGAAGAATACACACTTTATGGGTGGGAGATTGATTCTTTATTAGGTTTCTGTTATAATTAAAATTGCAAAATATTCCCATTGTTAACTAAATTGTGTTGGGAGGAAGTGATTGTTGTGTTATATAATAAATTGGATGATCTAAAGAATAAACTTGACCGTCTTAGACCTATTCCACCTGAAATTATGGAAATGGTAGATAAAAAGTTTATAATAGATTGGACTTATAATTCTAATGCTATAGAAGGAAATACTTTATCAAAACAAGAGACCACATTTTTTTTGGAATATGGCTTAACTTCAAAAGGAAAGACTCTAAAGGATTATTTAGAGGCACAAAACCATGTTGAGGCTATTCGTTGGTTAAAAGATATTATTAAAAGAAAGAGACCTATCAGTGAATCATTAATTAAAGAACTCCATTCATTATTACTAAAAGGCATTGACTATATCTGGGTTGGTCCTCCGGGAGAGAGAATTCAAAGAGAACTACTTCCAGGAAAATATAAGGATAAACCCAATCATGTAATTACAATGGATGGTGAAATACATCGCTATTGTGAACCTTTAAAAGTTCCAGATGAGATGGAGAGATTAGTTAACTTTATTAATCATTCAGATTTGCATCCTGTTGAACTTGCTGCCCGCGCCCATTATAAATTAGTGGCGATTCATCCTTTTGTTGATGGTAATGGTCGTTTGGCCAGGTTACTTATGAATTTATTACTTATGAAGAAGGGATTTGTTCCAGTTATTATTAAGAATGAAGCACGAGAGGCTTACTATAAAGCTTTAATGGAAGCAGACAGAGGAGATCTAATTTGTTTTATAAATTTAATAGCTCAGGAGGAAGAAAGAAGTTTGGAAATGATTATTAAATATGCTGAAAGGCCCATTTGAGGCTGTAAAGTCTAAATCAAGACAACCTGATTTAGTCAACTACCATACTATGTTTTATCTGACAGCAGTACTTTTTGTGCTTTAACATAGATTAAATGAAAGTCGTATCTCTAACTTTAGAATCAAAGATATATCAAAAAAATTAAATTAAAAAGAAGGAATTTTACTAACTTTGATTAATATAATATTATAGAGAAAATTTTTTTTTACTATCAAGTACAACCGGTTGCAATGGCCTTTGATTTGTAAGTAAAAAAATCTATAGTTGCAGAAATATGTCAAGGCTGATTTAGCGTACTATTTAGCGGCTTAGGATTTAAAATTCTTAAAAAAGGGAGAAATTTGATACTTGATTATCTAATGAAAGGAGGGTAGATAAAAATGCGCAAATTTCATATGAAAAAATTAAACTCTGAACCATACTATAAACCTGAACCCTGGACAATAACTGAAGAAGCTTTTAAAGTAGAGACTAATCATCACAATGAGACTATCTTTGCTTTAGGAAATGGCTATATGGGGGTTAGGGGTACTCTAGAGGAAGACTATTCTGGTCCAGAGGGAACAAGTACTCCTGGAATCTATATAAATGGAGTCTATGGCTCTGAACAGATATTATATGATGAAGAACCACCACAGCAGCCCCAGAAGACACAGACTATTTTAAATCTAGGGGATTGGACTATGATAAACCTACACCTGGATGGAGAAAAGTTTGATATTCTACAGGGAGAAGTGGATGATTACCAAAGAGTACTTAATATGAAAGAAGGCAGATTAGAACGTAGTCTCAGCTGGACTAGTCCGTCTGGCAAAAAGGTAAGAATAGAAACTACTCGCTTACTCAGCTTTACTGACCAACATCTTGGGGTTATTAAATACAGCGTTATAGCCCTTAATTTTTCAGGAACTATTAAAATCAGCTCTGGGATTGAGGGTAATGTCAAGAATTATTACCACATTAGGGGAAAAAAGGCTGTTAAAGTTATAGATAGGAATATCTCTCGGGATAATGGCTATATAATCCAAAAGGTAGATAGTACTGATATTACTGTAGGAATCTCCATTAAGAACCAGCTAGAAACACCCAGTGATGCAGTAGAGATAAATAACTTTATTAAAGAAGAAAAAGTTTATCAAGAGTTTAACTTTGATGTGACAGAAGATCAAGAAATTGTCCTTTGTAAATATGCTTCATTTTATACCTCGCTGGATGGTAAGGAAAAAGAACTTAAGGGAAAAACCCTTACTGCTGTAAAGGATGCTGCCCAAAAAGGTTATAGGCAGATACTGGCTGAACAGCAAGAATATTTAGCTAATTACTGGGATGATGTAGATGTTCAAATTGAAGGGGATCTAGCTTTACAGCAAGCCTTTAGATATAATGCCTTGAATTTATTACAATCTACAGGTATAGATGGCAGAACTAATGCTGCGGCTAAGGGTCTGACTGGTGAATTCTATGAGGGACACTATTTTTGGGATACAGAGACATATATTTTACCATTTTTCCTATATAATAAACCAGAAGTAGCCAGGTCATTATTGATCTATCGCTATAATAATCTTGATAAGGCCAGAAAAAACGCCGAGAGGGTTAGAGTAGATGGTGCTTTATTCCCCTGGAGAACAATAAATGGGGAAGAGGCTTCTTCATATTATATGGGCTCAACTATTCAATTTCATATTGATGCTGATATTGCTTATTCCATCAAACAGTATCTATCTGTTACCAAAGACGATGACTTTCTATATGATTTTGGGGCTGAAATACTCTTTGAAACTGCCAGGATGTGGGCAAGTAGGGGCTCTTATATTGAACTGCTGGATAATAAGTTCTGTATAAACGAGGTCTGCGGCCCTGATGAATATAAACCAGGTGTTAATAATAATTGTTATACAAATTATATGGCTAAACTTAATTTAGAATTTGCTGTAGAGACATATAAGAAGATGGAAAGGGAAGCCGCTGATAAATTAAAACAATTAATAGAGAAAATTTCATTAGCTGAAGAGGAGATAAAAAGCTGGCAGAAGGCAGCTGATAATATGTACCTGCCCTTTAGTGAAGAATTAGCAGTTCACCCCCAGGATGATTCCTTTTTGAAGAAGGACCCTCTTGATATTGATTCAATTCCTGATCAAGAATTGCCTCTGGTAGCCAACTGGCACCCTTTAGCCATCTGGAGATATCAAATAATTAAACAGGCTGATGTGATTATGTTAATGCTGCTGTTAGGTGAGCAGTTTAGCATTGAACAGAAAAAGGCTAACTATGATTATTATGAACCCAAAACAACCCATGACTCTTCATTATCACCCTCGATGTACAGTATCATTGCTTCAGAGATAGGGTATAGAGAAGATGCCTATAACTACTTTATACAGACTGCTAGATTAGACCTTGATGACTATAATGAAAATGCCTACAAAGGTGTTCACTTAGCATGTATGGGTAGTGCCTGGATGGTCTTAGTACAAGGGTTTGCCGGCATGAGAAATTATCAGGGGCAATTACACTTTAAGCCATATTTGCCGGAAAAATGGGATAGCTATCAATTTAAAATTAAATTCAAGGATAGTAGATTAAGGGTAAAAGTATCTACTGAAGATGTTTACTATCAACTGCTTTCAGGAGAGGAATTAAGCATAATTCATAATAAAAAAGAAATCACTGTTGATGGTGATGGTATCAGGGAAAAGTTAAGAAAAATTGACTAATCTTAAAAAAAAATCAAAAAATTTTCTGTAAAAAGAAGGAATTTTAATAGTTATCGTTAATATAATTAATAAAGAGACTTAAATTTTTTTATTAATTACTACAACCGGTTGTATAAAAATGCAACCGGTTGGATAAAGAAAACAAAAAAATTACAAGGAGGAAACAAAATGCGTAAGAAATTATTAGTTGTAAGTGTATTAGTTATGGTCTTGACTTTAGGTAGTGCTGTAATGGCTGCTGATGTAACAGTGATGGGTGTCTGGGGCGGTGCTGAGTTAGAAGCCTTTAACAAAGTTCTGGCTGCATTTGAAGCTAAAACTGGTCTTGATGCAGAGTTTGAAGGTACCAGAGATCTACCTACTGTAATAACAACTCGTCTTGAAGCAGGTAATCCACCTGATGTTGTAGCACTTCAGGGCCTTGGTATGATTAAGGATTATGCCAGTAGAGGCAGCCTTGTTGATTTAAGAGATGTCCTTGATGTAGAT
>JBDNGI010000355.1:0-2017 GCA_041689345.1 Halanaerobiales bacterium | reverse complement strand
TACAGAGGTATATCTTTATAGTCAGGATACAGAGTTGCAGGAATATAGTAAACAAAATGATATATTTTATTTTAAAAACAACTTTAAAACTGAAATTTATCCTAAACATTTCTCTCAGGTAATCTTCGACCCTAATCAGGGCTTAAATAATGAAGAAGCAGATTTATTTAGTTTAAAACATAGCTATATTCAAGATGCTATAAATGAAGTGAAAGGAAATGGTATTGTCTCTGCATTTTTTGTAGATGATTCCAGGTTTCAAGATAAAGAAGGGTTGCTTGGTTTTTGGCAGTTAAAGGTGGAAAATAATTATAAATATCAACGTATTTATTATATACCTATTTTTATAGAAGTTAATGTTAGGTATAACCGTAGGGTATCTAGACTATTTTATAATATCGAAAATATTAATATAGACAAGTCTACTTATTTATCTGATTATATACAGATAGAAGAATTATATCAAAAGGCCTTAAGAGAAGCAGAAAAGGAAGCTGAAGATTATTTTCTAGAGGATAAATTAAACTGGCAGCAAAAACTAGAGGAAAGATTACAACAGTTAAAAGAATACTATCGCGAAAAAGAAAAAGCTATTAAAGATATAAAAATTGATAATATTCGTGAAAGCAGACTTAAGATGGTAAAAGAAGAATGGCGGGTTAAGGAAAAAGAGTTAAGAGAAAAATCAAAACTTTTCCCTAAACTTACTTGTGAGCAATTATCTTATATAAAATTTAGGTGATAATGTTGAATAAAAAATGGTATAAAAAAATACTAAATAAAGTTATAGAAATTGATACTAGTGTATTATTGGTGGAAGATAAAGCTGGTCTATTAGATTCTCAGGATTTACGAGAAGCAATTAGTGATCTATATGCAAAAATAATTATCTACACTAATGAAGTAAAGTTACGACTTGCATTGCGTCAGAATAATGATAAGATATTAGTTATTTTAAGAGAAAATAGATATTTTTCAAGTGATATAGCTAAGAAAAATCCTAAAATACAAGTTGGCTATAAAGATGTATTTCCTCTTTTAGATGAATCTGCTCTTAATTGGTTAAATTTAAATGAGATACAGGAATTATTCTACCTTTACCAGAGAAATATAGGCCACTATGAAAAATTGTCATATACAGAATCATTTAATTTTATTATAAAAAATTTATATGATTTAGATTCAATTGTAACAAGACAAGAGCAATTAGTAGCATTTTTGATTAAATATTATTTTATAAGTAATAAACTTACAGGTGCAGTCTTAAATCATCTTAAGGATTATAAATCTAAATATGAATTCGATTATAATAATATAACAGAAAAGAAAGGCTTTTATAAATGGTTGAATCGGGAATGGAGAGAATTTATTAATAAAAAAAGTAGTATTATAGATTTTAATGACTTAAGTATTAGATATCTCCTAAATGATTGTTTTGATCAAGGACTAATGAAACCAATAGATGTTATGAAGGAAAAAGTTGATACTGATTTTGTAATCAAAGAAGCTAAAGAAAATTATTGGATTAATGTTGGAATATCAAATCTTGATAAAGTAGATATTATTAATGGATTTGAATCAGAGAAATCAAGGTTAAAAGATTTATTGAATAGAGAACTAAAAACCAGGGATTGGGGTTCTGTTGCTAAAGGATGGTCTAAACTTTTTTATTTAATTAACTTAAGTGATATGGATACTTCTCTAGAAGATATTCAAGAAAAAATGGACTATAAATTTTATAAGTATATTGAAGAATACTATGATAATCTTGCATATGACCAGCGCTTTTATTATGCACCATTAAATAATCGGATATTATCACATATCTCAGACAAGAAAGTTGATAAATTAGCTTTAATCTGTTTTGATGGGATGAGTTTCAAAGAATGGCCAATTATTAAAGAGTATTTGCAGGACAAGCTAGCTATATCTTTTAGTGAAGAGTTTTCTATTTCTATGATTCCTACCGTTACTAAGTTATCTCGTAGAGCTATTTTCTCAGGTAAGTCACCTGTAG
>JBDNGI010000354.1:0-4833 GCA_041689345.1 Halanaerobiales bacterium | reverse complement strand
CACCACCATCACCACCATCACCACCATCAGGACCACCCATATCAACATATTTCTCACGACGGAAACTAACTACACCATTTCCACCATCTCCACCTTTTACTTTAAATTCCACTTCATCCAGAAACATACTATCACCTTCTTTCTACACTACTATAGAATCCCCAAGTTATTAAGAATTCATAAGCTAATATTAACTATTATAATAATTAATAAATTTCTCTATAAGGTTATATATATCCACCAAGGCTTCCACTGTAAAGTGCCCTTATATCTATACATAAAAAACCCCCAGTAGTCTACTGAGGGTAGAAGTTATTTAAATATAACATCTATCTTAATTAGCTATACTTTCATACTGTTCTTCAGTATATACGCTAATTTGGCGGGATTTACCCTTTCTTTCAAAATTAACAACTCCATCTACTTTTGAAAAAAGTGTATCATCTGAACCTCTACCAACATTTAATCCAGGATGAAATTTTGTACCTCTTTGCCTTACCAGAATACTTCCAGCAGAAACGACCTGACCATCAAATCTCTTTACTCCTAGTCGTTTAGATTCACTGTCACGACCATTCCTGGAACTACCTACACCTTTTTTATGAGCCATTTTATCCACCCCCCCATAATTTGTGTATTTATATTACTACCTTAATATACTACTTATAAAACTTATATTTAAAAAAAACAACTACTAAGCAATATTTATTTATGCTTCGATTTTTTCAACTAAAACCCTTGTATATGGTTGACGATGACCAGTTTTTTTACGATAACGTTTCTTAGGACGATATTTAAAAACAACAACTTTCTTATCTTTACCCTGTTCAATTACTTTACCAGTTACCTTAGCATCTTCTAAATAAGGCTTGCCAAACTTAGAACCATTGTCATCAACAACAGATAATACCTTATCAAACTCTGCAGTATCACCAGCCTCAACAGACAGTTTTTCGACTTTAATAATCCTATCTTCTTCAACTCTATATTGTTTTCCACCAGTTTTAATAATAGCGTACACAAGCTACACCTCCCTACCTCAAGACTCGCCGAATCAGGTAGCCACCTAATAACAAAAATATATAAATATATTTGTTATATAATTGACATTTTATTCTAACCTACTTCGTGCGGTTTTGGTAACACAACTTATTAATTCTAGCACATAATCTTATATAAGTCAAGCATTCAAAATCCAGCATCTTAAGCCAAATTACAGCCCTCTAAGCCAATCTATAGCTTATCTATTAATAGTACTTCGCTTAATTATTCCTTGTACCTGTTCCTTATCCCCATAACTTATATAAATGTCTCAAGATACAACTCTTTATCCAAATCTTTTTCGGTAAAATTTCTTGGGATTATTTAACTAGACTAATTTTGATGTTGATAGATGCAGGATTATATGTTGCCATATTAATTATTTCATTAATAGACAAATCAGCAATCACTTTCACATCACATTTATCCGCAGTATTAATATTTAATAATCCCTCATCCTCTTCCAGACATCAAGTATCAATCTATATCTATCAGGATCTAGACCCTTAAAGGGAATATTACTGATAGCAAAAATATATCCTCCACCTGGTTTAGCATATGTCAGACAATATTCTGCACTAGCAATAACCTCTTCTTCTGTACCAGTTTGCATCAGCGCACAATTTACATTACCACAAAGGCAGACTTTATCCCCAACTCTTTCTTTAAGCTCTTTTATATCTACACCAGCCATGGGGTCGATTGAGTGGAGTGCATCTGGCTCACATTCAACTAGCTGGTCCAGGATAGGCATAATATTTCCATCAGTATGTTTAATGGTATAACCACCTGCCTCTTTTGTTTCTTTAATTATTTTATATAAATATGGTTGAATAAATTCTGCAAACATCTTTGGTGATAAAAAAGGTCCATCATTAAAACAATAATCATCACAAAGGATAAAAGAATCTAAACCTGCATCTATTAATTCTTTATTCCGCTCAATAGTTTGATTGGCATTATTTAAAGCCAATTCTTTCATCTCATCTGCTTTGTCAGCTAAACTATAAACAAAATCATACATCCTTTCACCATCTGGTACAGAAAACGTACCATCACCATGTGTTGTCAACATAAATTTGTTTCCACTAATATCCCTGATATATTTAATGGTTTTTTTTATATCTTCAGTACTAATATAATGAATAGGTATAATAGAATATTCCAGGTCATCATAGACTTGCACCATAAATTCAGCATTTTCTCTAAGCAGACGCTCTCTCTCTTCGGCGGTCTTACCTTCCAGGTCGCTTTTTCTTAAAAATCTTTTCCCAAACATTTCTTCTTCCAATTGAAATTCTAACTCAAAAGTCGGTACCTTATCCGGGACTTGTAATGTTAAAGCAGCTACAGCTCTCTCTCTATGTGTCATCATTTTTATCTTGACCTCCCATATTTTTCTTTATATAAGTAAATTATATAAATAATTAAATATTAAACAGATTTAAGACTAGGCACTTAAAGTTTCACTAAAATTGTATTTAAATTAACTGCACTTTTACCATAAGGAGACCTGGTTAAAACTTTACCTCCAGGCCCTACAGCCAGTGAACAACCAATACATTTATGTCCATCCCAGGGTCCTCCCTTAACATCACCTACATTACTCACCCCAACTACAGTCATATTAAACTCCCTAGATAAGATTTGATATGACTCTAGCCACATATCTCCATAGGGCTCTTTATTATTATCGTGATCAGCTTCAACTGCCCATGCAGAAGGGGACAAAAGAAGTTTATAATAGTTTCCGGATAAGTCCATCCCACATCTAAACACTCGGGAAGTACAATAATATCACAACCTTCAGCGGCGGCTTTTTTTATCATGGTCACTGCCCTTTTAAGATTTGCTTTTACTCTACCACCCTCTACTAAAATTTGTCCCATTCCAACTTTAATATCCATTTATTCCGCCTCCATATTTAGTTGATTTGATTTTATTTTATTTAATGCTACTGATAAACTAGCATAATCACCTATTCTCTCACCAAGTCCTGCCGGCAGAATTTCACAAACAGAAAGAGAATGAGATAAAGCCTCTTGCTGTAAAACATTCAACACAAGCGGTTCAAGAATCTTTTGCTGACGTCCATAAATACTACCAATTATTATTTTTTGAGGATTTAAAATATCTACAAGCATAGCCAATCCTTTGCCGAGTTTATGTCCAACTATGGTAAAAATTTCAAGTGCTAATCTATCTCCTTGGGCAGCAGCTATACCTACATCTTTTGCTGTTATTTCTTCAATGTACTCTATACTACTACAAAAAAGTGGTGGATCATCTGAATTGATTGCCTCTCTAGCCATACCTTGAGCCAAACGTGCAATTCCCCCACCACTACAATATCCCTCAAAGGAACCAGCTTTACCATAACCCATTGGCCCTTCACTTTCTAACCTAACATGTCCAACCTCCCCGGCCATATCATTAGTACCACTATACAGTACACCATTGAGTATTAATCCAGCCCCCATACCTGTACCAAATGTTAAAAATATAAGATTTTCAGCACCTTGTCCTGAACCAAACATCCATTCTGCAAGTGCACCAGCATTGGCATCATTTTGTAATGAAACAGGAATATCATAATTATTTGTAAAGGGAGAAACTATATCAATCTTATTCCAGCCTGGAAGATTAGGAGGAGATAAAATCAAGCCCTTTTCACTATTTAATGGTCCACCACAGCTAATGCCTATTGATGTCAATTCTACATTATAATTCAAAATAAGTTCTTCAAGAGATAATAATAATTCATCAATAGTCTTAGAAGATAATTCAGGTGTAAGAAATCTTTTCTTTTCAAGTATATCAATATTCTTACCATCATAGTAAGCTAATGAGACAGCACACTTTGTTCCACCGATATCAAGTCCTGCTATAACAGTCATTGTTCAAAAAATTCCTCCTCAAGCATACTGCAAAGTACATGGTAAATTGGTAAATGGCTTTCTTGAATACCAGGGGTTAAAATGCCCGGGGCTTTAATCGTGACATCACATATATCTTTCATCTCTCCCCCATCTTCACCTGTCATTCCTATTGTTTTCATTCCTATAGTCTTTGCAACCTTAAATGCATTTATTATATTAGTTGAATTACCAGAAGTACTTAATCCTAACAAAACGTCACCCTCTCTTCCATAACCAAATACCTGTTGTGCGAAGATCATATCAGCTGCAATGTCATTACTAAATGCAGTAATCAAGGCTGAATGACTAACTAGAGAGATAGCTGGAAGTGCCCCCTGTAAATTATCCGCCAAATATTTAGCATCTTCATTATACAAAGACCTTATTTTGTCCCTAATTTTTTTTGGGATAGGCCTCTTTTTATTAAATCCCTTCATAAGCTCACCAACAATATGTTCACTATCAGCTGCACTACCCCCATTACCACAGACCAATAATTTACCATCTGTATAGTAACTCTTTTTAATTAAATCGAAAGCAGCTTTAATATCACCACTACATCTATTAAGTTCAGGATAAATATCAACTAACTTTTTTAATTCTAGATTCATCCCTACTCACCCCTTCCTAACTTACATCTTCTTCCTCTTTATCTTCATCCATAGTTTATTTTTTATCTATCTGCTCTGCCTTTCAAGTAATAGCCTCACTATTAAATTACTGGGCTCTTCTAATAAACTTTTTTCAGTTAATCAAGCTAGCTGCCGCCTCATCGATTATTAAGGTAACCTCTGGGTGTGTCTGTAAAAGTGATGATGGTGTTTGAGTACTTACAAAACCACTTACTGTATCCCTAATAGCATCGGCCTTGCTT
>JBDNGI010000353.1:0-2949 GCA_041689345.1 Halanaerobiales bacterium | reverse complement strand
TTAGTATATTGATAGTTATAGTGTTTGTAAATTTAATTTTTAAAGCAGATAAGAAACTAAAATTTTACAATTTGTTGATGCTAATTGTTTTAACTGGATCGGTTATTTTGGCTCCTCAAGTTTCTATTAATAGGTATATATTTATTATCTTCTATTTTATCTTGAATTTTATTTCTTATATGATTAGTAAATCGAAATATAATATCGAAGAAAATTTGAAGAAAAGTAAATTGAAATATCAAAAGCTTATTGACAATATGGAAGCTGGTTTTGCCTATCATAAAATCATAAAAGACAAAAAAAACAATGTCGTAGACTATATTTTTCTACAAATAAACAAGGAGTTTGAGAAAATTACTGGCTTGAAAAGGGAAAATATTATAGGTAGAAAAGCTAGTGAAGTATTAGAAGTAGATATAAAAAAAGAGTGGTTGTCTATTTATGAAGATGTAAGTCTAGGGGGGAGTATAAATAAAACTAGACATTATTTTAAACATCTTGATAAGTGGTATAGTGAAGTAACATATAGCCAAGAAAACAATAGTTTTGCAACAATTTTTTATGATATTACTGAACATAAAAAACTGGAAGAAAGCTTAAAAATAAAATCAAAAGAATATGAGACGATTTTTAATAATACAGGAGATGCGATTTTCTTACTTAAAGTAAAAGATGGTAATTTTATTTATCAAAGTTTAAATAATACTCATGAAAATTTAACAGGTTTAGTCAGCCAAGAAATAAAAGGGAAAAGTCCAAGTCAGATATTTGGAAAAGAATTAGCTCAAAAACTTAAATTTAACTATCAAAGCTGTGTTAATAAAAAAGCTACTATTACTTATGAGGAAGAACTTGATTTACCTATAGGGATAAAACATTGGCAGACAAAATTATCACCTGTAATTATTGATAATAGGGTGTTCAAATAGTGGGAGTTTCAAGAGATATAACAAAGCAGAAAAAAGCTGAAGAAAAAGTAAATTATCTCACTTTTCATGACAGTCTTACAGGATTATATAATAGAAATTATTTTAATAAAGAGTTAGAACGTTATGATACAGAAAGGCAGTTACCTGTAAGTATTATTATAGGAGATGTTAATGGTTTAAAGATAACAAATGATGCTTTTGGACATCAAAAAGGTGATGAGTTATTAGTTAATATTGCTGATATTTTAAAAAAATGTTGCCGCCAAGAAGATCTTATCGCTCGTTGGGGTGGGGATGAATTCGTTATTCTACTACCTAAAACTAATAAAAACCAGGTTAAATTAATAGTAGAACGCATAGAAGAAAGAATTAGTAATTTAAAAGCCGATCCTATTAAAGTGAGTATAACTATAGGTTATGCTACTAAAAATAAAAAAGATAAAAATATAAATGAATTATTTAAAAAAGCCGAGGATTGGATGTATAAAAGAAAGTTAGTTGAAAGTAAGAATGCCCATATAAATATTATAACCTCTTTAAAACATACTCTCTATGAATCTTCACATGAGAATTATGAACATTGCCAGAGGTTGAAAGATTTATCTATAAAATTGGGTAAACATTTGGGGTTATCAGATAGCGATTTAACAGATTTGGAGTTGTTGGCAGAGCTTCATGATTTAGGTAAAGTTGCAATTCCAAAAAATATATTAGAAAAAGAAGGAAAATTGACTACTGATGAGAGGAAAGAATTAAATAAACACCCGGAGATTGGCTATCAAATAGCTAAATCTTCCTTAGGGATAAATAATATAGCTGAATATCTTTTGCATCATCATGAGTCTTGGGATGGAACAGGATATCCTCATAATTTAAAAGGTGAAGAGATACCATACTTATCACGAATTATTAGTGTAGTAAATGAGTTTGATAAAATGACTAACTATCATCCACATATGAAATCTGTATCTAAAGAAGAAGCAATAGAAATATTAAGAGATAAAGCGGGGACTAAGTTTGATCCAAATATTGTAGATGTTTTTATTAATAAAGTCTTATACGAGGAGAAAGTAAAATGAAATTTAATTATCATGATTATCCCTATAAATCACAACGAATGACAGTGTTTGCTCGTAATGGAATGGTAGCAACTTCCCAGTCTTTAGCTGCTGAAGCAGGTTTAAATATAATGCGACAGGGAGGAAATGCAATCGATGCTGCAATTGCAACAGCTGCAACTCTTACTGTTGTGGAACCTACCTCCAATGGGCTTGGCTCTGACACCTTTGCTCTAGTCTGGGTCAAAGACAAATTATATGGTTTAAATTCTAGTGGTCCTTCTCCAGCCAGTATATCTATTGAAGCTGTTAAAAGTCGGGGCCATGATAAAACGCCTAAATACGGATTTATTCCTGTGACAGTTTCTGGTGCACCGGCTGCCTGGGCTGAATTATCAAATCGCTTTGGTAAGTTACCCCTAAAAAAAGTGCTTCAGCCGGCCATTGAATATGCACGGGAAGGTTATCCAGTTTCTCCTGTTACCGCTTCAGCATGGCAGAACGCTTTTGTAAGTTATAAAAAACATCTCAAAGGCAAAGAGTTTAAAGAATGGTTTAAGGTTTTTGCTCCTGAAGGCAGTCCTCCTCAAGCAGGCCAGGTATGGAGTTCAAAAGATCATGCCGATACATTAGAAGAGATTGGAGATACTGATGCAGAGAGCTTTTACAGAGGGAAGTTAGCAGAAAAGATCGCCCAATTTTCAGCGGAATATGATGGGTTTTTGTCAGAGGAAGATCTGGCTGGTTTTAAACCAGAATGGGTTGATCCAATAAGTATTAATTATCGAGGTTACGATGTATGGGAGATCCCTCCAAATGGACAGGGGCTGGTAGCATTAATGGCCTTGAATATTCTTAAGAAATTTGATTTTTCCAGTTACCAATTAGTCAATATTTACCATACAGCTATTGAGGCTGTGAAGCTGGCTTTTGCAGATGGGAAGAAATATATAACTGACATA
>JBDNGI010000352.1:0-3904 GCA_041689345.1 Halanaerobiales bacterium | reverse complement strand
TTCAGGTGGGAGAACAACTTCAGTCCAATATGCCTTTAAAATTCTGATTCTTTCATCAGAGGCGCTATCAGGCATAATTATAATGCAGTTATAACCCTTTGCGGCAGCAATCATAGCCAGTCCAATACCAGTATTCCCGCTGGTAGGTTCTATAATGGTTCCGCCTGTATGTAATTCACCATCTTTTTCGGCAGATTCTATCATATTAAGGGCTGCCCGGTCTTTAACACTACCACTGGGATTAAAATATTCCAGTTTGACATATACATCAGCAGCCTTTTTGGGGATTATATTCTGTAATTTTACTACCGGTGTCTTACCGATAAGATCAGTAATGCTATTTACTGTTTTCATCTAATATTTCCTCCAAATATGAAGTATTTATAAAACCCTCTAAATTTGAATTACCCTTGATAAAACCAAGACTAGCGGAAAGATCAGCCAGTTCCTGAACAACAGCAGAGTCAAGTTCACTAGTCATATTGGTTCTAGCAAGTGAACGTTTGATGACTTCTAGAGAGAGTTCCTGTCTAGTTATTTTCTTAATTTCTTTTATTAATAGTTCAGCAGATTTATCTGGGTTTTTTATAATAAAATCAATTGCCTGCTGATTAGCTTTAAGAAATGACTTAATCAACTCTGGATTTTTGTTAACAAATTCATTTCTAGAAACAATTATAGTAGCGGGAAGTTTTCCATCCCACGGTACCTGATTCCAATCAACTACAACCTTAGCACCCAGGTCATCTTCCATTCTAGCTGCCCAGGGTTCTGAGACCATAGCTGCATCTAATTGATTTGTGGCAAATAGTCCAACCATTGTAGCTGGTTTTTGACCCCTATGATCGATAGTCCCACCCTGTCTATTTGTAGCCATACCCTCACTGTGAATTAGCTTGCGGAACAGTAGGTCATGAGTACAACCCAGCGCTGCGGTTGCAACAACCTTACCTTCAAGGTCTTTTACAGAATTATAATTAAGATCACTTCTTGTGACAAGCACTGTACCACCAGTACTAGCACTTGCTAAGGCAGTAATTTCGGCTCCCTGTAAAAAACGATTGATAGCTGGTCCTGGACCAACATAACCTAAATCAATTTGCCCGGTATTTAAGGCATCCATAAATAGTGAACCATTTGGGAAAATTCGTGTATTGATTTTAATACCATTCAATATATCTGTAAATATATTTTCACTAATACCCACTATAGCAGGGGCATGGGTTATATTAGGAAAATACCCAATGTTTATTTCTGTAATTTCATTGTCTGCTTTAACATTTTGAATTGTAAATACTGATAGTACAATAAAAACAATTAGAAAAATTGAGATTGTTCTTTTAATATAGTTCATATTATTATCTCCTCCAAATTTTATTTATGTAAATTATTTTAAGTCGTAGTAGAATTTTTGTCTTATAAATTTATATATATTTAAATGTTTAAAAGTCTACTTCCATAGATTTAGGTAATATGACTTAAATCTATTCATTATCCAATCCCCATCTAGTTAAAACTCTGTCTTCAAATTTTTTAAATAACAGGTTATCTGTAAGATAACCAAATGTACCTATAAGTATAATTATACTTATTACAAGACTCATATTTCCCATATCACGACCCCACATCAGTATCTGTCCAAGCCCAGTTCCTGTACCAATTAATTCACCAGCCATCAATGCTCTCCAGGAAAAGGCCCAGGATAAGCGCATACCAGTAATCAAATGAGGTACTGAAGCAGGTAATATAACTTTCCAGAAAAGTTGAATCCCTTTGACACCCATAGTCTTTGCGGCTCTAATTAAGACAGGTTGAACATTTTTAATCCCAGTACTGGAGTTAATAACCATATTCCAGGTTCCTCCTAAAACTACTACAAAAATTATAGCGGCTTCACCAAGAGAAAACCACAGCAATGCTAGTGGTAACCAGACAACACTTGGAATACTTTGTAAGGCAAGAATAAATGGTCCAATAGTATCTTCTATAATTTTATTACTTGCTATTAATACCCCTAATAATGTACCAAAAACAATTGATAATGAGTACCCGATAAGGAGTCTTTTAAAACTGGCTGCCATGGCAATAATAAAAGAACCATCAGTAAAGCCTTCTACTAAAGTATTTCCTACCATCATAGGAGATGGGAAGAGAAAATTCGGCCATATTTCAAGTAAGTATAATCCCTGCCATATAAGTAGAAGAGATATTATAAAAAGGCTTCTACGCCATAATTTTTTCATCTTGATTACCACCTTTAAAACTGACTTCTTTCTCCAGTAAATCTAGAATGTAATTTTCAATTGTGATTAGTTCTTTGCTTTCCCTGGCACGAGGACGTGGTAAATTTATAGAGATTTTTTCTATTATTCTACCTGGGTTAGTTCCAAATACAATAACTCGATCTGATAACTTTACGGCTTCTCTGATATTATGTGTTACAAAAACTATTGTTTTTTTAAGATCAAGCCAGAGATTCATTAATTCTTTATGGAGTACTAAGCGTGTTTGGTCGTCAAGGGCTGCAAATGGCTCATCCATCAGCAATATTTTAGGCTTTATTACTAAAGATCTGGCTATTGCTACCCTTTGTTTCATCCCGCCGGATAATTGGTGTGGATATGAGTCTTTAAAATCTGCTAAATGAACTGCCTCTAATTGTTTTAAGGCTTTATCATAAGCCTCTTTCTTATCTTTGTTTTTTGCTTTTAAACCGAACATAACATTATCTATTACAGTCATCCAGGGGAAGAGGGCAGCTTCCTGGAATACCATAACCCTGTCATTACCTGGAGTAGTAATTAGCTTATCATTAAGTGATACTCTACCAGAGTCTGCTTTAACCAATCCTGCTAATATATTAAGTAATGTTGATTTACCACAACCTGAGGGACCTATAAATGTAATGAATTCTTTTTCTTTTATTTCCAAATTAATATTATTTAGTACTTCTAGTAAGTGTCCGTCTTTTTGTGGGTAATATTTATTTATTTCATTAATCGTAAGAAAACTCATATACACAACCTCCTAAAACATAGTAAACATATCGGAATTAATATATTTAATTTAATTATAATTATATATAGGTAAATTTAATATGTCAAGTTAAATTTTGTTTTGTGTGAATATCTTTTAATAATGTCTAGTGAAATTATCTTGCTAAAATGTCACTTATTTGTATGAATCATAACTAAAGAATATTGTTAACAAGTAGTAACTAGCAGATGGATACCTACAAAATATCATTCGGTAATTTTTTGTATAAAGTTAATTGTCAAAAATTATGAATATTACTTGACAATAGAAGAAAAAAATGCTAAGTTATAAGTAAATACAGTTATACGCCATACTGGTAATAGGGTATATGATTTTGAAAGATAAGGGGTGGTTTGATGAATTCATTATGTGACATAGACAAAAAAGATCTTGATCTAAGATTGAAGAGAATAGAGGGTCAAGTTCGTGGAATACAAAGAATGATAGATGAAGATAAATATTGTGTTGATATTTTAACTCAGATAAATGCTGTTCGAGGTGCTTTGAAGAAAGTTGGCCTTAAAATTCTTGATAAACATACACATGGATGTGTACAACAGGCTATTAAGAATGAAGAAGGAGAAGCTATTATTAACGAATTAATGGATGTTCTGGCCAAATTTACAGATTAAAATAATTTTAATTAAATAATGTTGTTATATTATTAACCCATCTTAGAAATAGAAAGATGGGTTTTTATTATTAGTCTTTATTCTAATCTTTACTAAATTGTAAAGAAATTACTTGTTATAGAACTTATCGGGAGAAAACCAGATGGGCTTGCCCTCTGGATGAATGCCGATATTTGTAATGCAATTCAATATTGCTTTACAAATTAACGAACTAAAAAATACAATTGATAACAATA
>JBDNGI010000351.1:0-3026 GCA_041689345.1 Halanaerobiales bacterium | reverse complement strand
TCTAATATACCTAAATTGAAATTAAACCAGAGAAACCCATAAAGGCCATAGCCATAATACCAGCTATGATCAAGGTAATAGGTACCCCTTTTAATACTCCAGGCACATCAGCATATTCCAGGGGTTCCCTTAAACCTGCCATTAAAACAATAGCCAGGGTAAAACCAACTCCTGCTCCAAAACCAAAGATAACACTTTCTACAAAGTTGTATCCATTTAATGGTATCAATAGAGCAAGACCAAGGATAGCACAATTTGTAGTAATCAGAGGTAAGAAGATACCAAGGGCTTTATATAAAGCTGGACTGGTCTTCTTGATAAACATCTCTACAAACTGTACCAGTGAAGCAATGACTATTACATAGGAGACATATTGTAAAAAGGGAACTCCTAAAGGGACGAGAATAAAAGTTGTTATTATCCAGGTAGCTGCAGCGGTTAATGTCATAACAAAAGTAGTTGCTAGGCCCATACTAAAAGCTGTTTCAACATGTTTAGATACCCCCAGAAATGGACAGATACCTAAAAACCTGACTAAAATAAAGTTACTGACCAGGACCGTACTTATAAAGATAAGAATAAGCTGAATAAATTCTGACATAGATCATTCCTCCTTCTAATGACAATGAGTATCCTCAGTAGTGATATTACTAATTTGATTCATAATTGCTATCAAAATCCCCAGGGTAATAAAGGCCCCTGCTGGCAAGACCATAATAATCATTGGTGGATACCAATTTCCAAGAACCTGAAAACCAAATAGTGAGCCCATACCCAGTAATTCTCTAATAGCACTAAGTAAGAGCAAAGCCCAGGTAAAGCCAATTCCCATACCAAGGGCATCAGCTATTGAACGATGAACAGAATTTCTTGAAGCGAAAGCCTCCTGACGGCCAAGTATCAAGCAATTAACAACTATCAATGGGACAAATAGGCTTAATGATGCAGCAATTGGTGGATAATAGGCCTTCATAAAATAATCAACAAAAGTAACAAAGGTAGCGATAATTAAAATATAGCTTGGTATCCTGACGTTTCCCGGTATTAATTTTTTTATAGTCGAAATAACAATCTCTGAAGCCAATAGAACAAAGGCTGTAGCTAAACCCATAGCTAATCCATTAACCATTGTATTGGTAACAGCCAGGGTCGGACACATACCAATAACCAGTCTAAATATCGGATTCTCCTTCCAAAGTCCGGTTTTAAAGTCTTTAATCAACTGCATTATTTACTACCCCCAAATTCACGCTTAATACTTTCAACTGCTTCTTCAACAATATTACTTACTTTTTCAGAGGAGATTGTAGCACCAGAGATGGCCTCTACTTTATATGGCTCTTCCTGCTGGTCTACCGGCCTCTTAACTACCTGGTAATCACCAAAGGGTTTATCGACAAAATTACGCTGGTAGTTTTCTCCAGTAATATTTGCACCCAGGCCAGGGGTTTCCTGATGCTGTAGAACACGTATACCATAAATTTTCCCTGATTCAGGATCTGTCCCCACCATCAGTGTAATCATACCCTGAAAACCACCGCCCTCTAGCATGGTAGCAACTCCAACACGTGCTCCACTTTTATCAAATCCCTCGTAAAATATATAACCGTCCTTATTAATTTTTTTATAATCTTCCGCACCAGGCAGAACTGCAAAGACTGCCTTCTCTTCCTCCTGCAAATTCTGCTCTGTTATTATAGGCAGTGTCCACTGATAAACATAGGCCAGTAAGACAGCTGAAATTAACCCTAAAATTGTTAAGGCTATTATCATCTTGATAGATTGATTTTTCATCTTAGCTCACCTCTCCCAAACTACGCGGTCTGGTATATCGATTCAGTAAAGGTACTGTAGTATTCATCAATAGTATCGAATATAAAACGCCCTCTGGATATCCACCCCAGAGACGGATAATAACTACAATCAACCCTGCAGCAATTCCAAAAATCCAACGACCTTTCTTAGTAACTGGAGATGTAACCATATCAGTAGCCATATAAAAAGCCCCTAACAATAGTCCACCGGATAACAGATGAAAAATAGGATCCCTACCGAATATCAGACTTAATAAAAAGACCGTTCCCAGCATTCCTGTTGGTATCCTCCAGCTGATAATTCCTTTATATAATAAGTAAGCTACCCCTATCAATAAGGCCAGGGCAGAGGTTTCACCCATAGACCCACCTATATTACCTACAAATAAATTCCAGTAAGAGGTTCCAACACCCTGCATTTTCATCAGATTCAATGGAGTGGCAGAAGAAATACCATCAACTTTCCAGGTAGTCATTAAGACCGGATAAGCTGATAATAGAAAGGCTCTACCTACCAGAGCAGGATTGAAAGGGTTGTGTCCCAGACCACCGAAGACCTGTTTCCCCAGACCTACTGCCACAGCACTGCCAATAAGGGCAGTCCAGAGCGGTATATTAGCAGGCAGTGTTAAACCTAACAATAAACCTGTAATTACTGCACTTCCATCTTTAATAGATACTTCTTTCTTTCTTAGCCTTTGAAAAATATATTCAGTCAATATTGCACCTATAATACTGGCCAGCAGTACCAGAAAAGCCTCTGAACCAAAATAATATACTGCAGCAAATATTGCTGGTATCAGTGATAAAATTACAGTCCACATTATCTGACTTACAGTAGTATTATCCCTTACATGAGGTGAGGATGTTACAATTAATTGCCTATGGTGATGCAAGTTACTTCACTCCTTTCTGGCTCATCTGTTCTGCCCGTAGTTGTGACTTACCCACTCTGATATACTCCAGAACAGGTCTTTTGGCAGGACAGATATATGAACATGAGCCGCATTCTATACAGTTCATTAAATTATACTCATCTAATTGGTTTAAATCATTATGTTCAGAGAAATTAGCTAACTGTAGTGGTAATAAAAAAACTGGACAGATATCTACACAGCGAGCACATTTAATACAGGGCTGAGGCGAGAATTTTTCAATCTCATCTTCAGTCTGAATCAGTAATCCCGAAGTACCTTTAATAGAAGGGATATC
>JBDNGI010000350.1:0-1957 GCA_041689345.1 Halanaerobiales bacterium | reverse complement strand
TATCAGGTAGGGAGTTTGCTGGTTCTGATACCTGGGCGACATCTTATGCCCTGGCTCAGGTTATTAAGAAAATAGGGAGGTATGATCTGATTCTGGCCGGTGAGAGGGCTACTGATGGTGATACCGGACAGGTTGGCCCAGGTATTGCTTCCTTTCTTGATTTACCCCTGGCTACTTATGCCAGTAAGGTAGTTGATATTAAAGATGATAAAATTATTGTTGAAAGACTGGTAGAAGAGGGTTATGAGACCCTAAAAATGCCTTTACCCGCTTTGTTAACTGTTGTCAAAGAAGTAAGTTATCCACGTTTACCTACATTGAGGGGTAAACAACGAGCCCGAAAAACTGAATTAGTGAATTGGTCTGTGGATGATGTTGAACTGGACCAGAAAAAATTAGGTTTAAAAGGGTCTCCAACACGAGTTGTTAAAATTGCACACCCAAAAGTTACTAGAAATGGTGAATTTATTAGGGTAAATGATGAAGAGAGTCTTAATAATTCTGTTACCCGTCTGCTTCAGTTCTTAGAAGAAAAAGAGATAATATAGGGGGTAAATAATAATGGAAGAATATCAAGGGATATGGACAATTGCAGAAGCAGTTGATGGAAAGATCAGAACAGTTTCATATGAATTGTTGACACGGGGAAAAAAATTAGCTAAAAAACTTGGGGAAGAACTGATATCAGTATTGATTTGTAATAATGTATCAGCAGAGGCTGCTAAAGAACTTATTTTGCGTGGTGCTGATAAGGTATATCTAATTAATGCAGCTGAATTGGAAAACTTTATCGTAGAAAATTATAGTAATGTGTTAATTGACTTAATAAATGAATATAAACCATCAATTATTCTGTCTGCTGCTACAACAGCTGGTCGAACACTTATGCCACATGTGGCAATCAGAGTAGAAGGTGGATTGACAGCAGATTGTACTGAACTAGATATAGAAGATGAGACAGGAAATCTTTTGCAGACAAGGCCTGCCATTGGTGGTAATATTCTGGCTACAATTAAGACACCTGAACATAGACCTCAGATGGCCACAGTACGACCTAGGTCCACAAAACCATCTCCAATTGATGAAACACGGAAGGGTATTGGGGAAATTATTGAACTTGACTTTAAGCAAGAACTCTTTGACGGTAGAGTAGAGAGAATTGATTTCCGTAAAGCCGATGGTGATGATGTTAATATACAGGATGCTGAAATTGTGGTATGTGGTGGTAAAGGTATGAAAAAGAAAGATAACTTTACTATGATTAATGAAATGGCAGGATATTTAGGTGGTATGGTTGGAGCTTCCAGGGATGCTGTTGATAGGGATTGGATAACATATCCACATCAGGTTGGTTTAAGTGGTAAAACTGTTACACCTAAATTATATATAGCTGTTGGGGTTTCAGGGGCAATTCAACATTTGGCAGGTATGAAAACAGCTGATAATATTATCGCTATCAATAATGATCCTGATGCAGCCATTTTTAAAGTAGCTGATTTTGGCATTATAGGTGATTTATTTGAAATTGTACCTGAAATAAATGAATGTTTAGGTAAGGAGGTAAATAGAGATGAATTATAATCCTGTTACTGAAGAGATAATTAATAGATTAAAGGAAATAGTTGGTGCCAAGAATGTGCTAATAGATCAAGAGAAAATTGAAGCCTATTCCCATGATGAAACACCGGTTGAACAGTATGCCCATATGCCGGAAGCAGTGGTGATGCCGACTACTGCAGATCAAATTTCAGCTATTGTTAAGCTGGCTAATGAGGAACTGATACCAGTTACTCCACGAGGTGCTGGAAGTGGCTTGTCTGGTGGTGCAATTCCTGAACATGGAGGAATAGTACTTTCTGTTGAAAAGATGAATAAAGTAATAGAGGTTGATTATGACAATATGATGATGGTTCTGGAACCTGGTGTTGTAACAAATAGTGTTAACGAAGAATTGGCC
>JBDNGI010000349.1:0-3985 GCA_041689345.1 Halanaerobiales bacterium | reverse complement strand
TGTATAATTTATAGTATAGCCATATGTCATGTGAATTATCTCAATAATTATATTTTTGAATTTGGATGGAGAGGGAGGAAAGTTTATTTGAATAATCCCGAGTAATATAGCATGGTATATTTATAATAAAAATTACATTTACTTTATAAAGTTATAGGATGATGGATTTAAAGTTAGAGAATATGGATGAGGCTGTGACGAAAGGTAAAGGAATTGAAGTAAGTTGGGGCCCAGTTGATCTGGGTGGATCAAAAAGAGCAGAGATAAAAGCCTCAGCTGCTTATAAAGTTGTCACTTGAAAAAATGATAATACTATGCTATAATCGTCAATAGACGATAAATGATTATTTGAAAGGGGTAATCCAAATGAAAACTTTAAAAATCAAGTGGCAACGCCTTATATCTGATGGGGATACATGTCCTAGATGTAGAGCGACCGGGGAAGAACTAAAAAAGGCAGTTTCCAGTCTCAAGGAATCTCTCAAACCATTAGGATTAACAGTTGTATTTGACAAGGAAGAACTATCAGTTGCAGAATTCAAAAGAGCACCTATACAGTCAAATATGATTGTGATTAATAGTCAGCCTTTAGAAACATGGATTGATGGTAAAGTTGGGGAAAGCCAGTGTTGTGATGTCTGTGGCCCTAATGATTGTAGAACTACTACAGTAGAAGGAAAAACCTATGAAGAAATACCTGCTGAGCTAATCATTAAAGCTGGACTCATTGCAGCTTCAAGTATAATTGGTAATGAAGTAAGTGAATCATGCTGTGATAATAAACCTTCAGGCAGATCAAATTCTAGTTGCTGTTAAAATAAGAACTAATTTTACAAGAGGAGATTTATATGGATAACAGAAAAAAAGAAGAATTTGCAGAACTATCTAAGGCATTAGGACATCCTAATCGCTTGGAAATAATTAAAATTTTGGTTAAATTACCATCTGACTCACAATGCATGGTGGGCAATATAGTTGACAAATTACCAATATCACAGTCTACAGTTTCCCAGCATTTAAAAATACTAAAAGAAGCAGGTTGGATAGAAGGTAAAATTGACGGTCCTAGTGTCTGCTATTGTTTAAGGGAAGGCGTTTTTAATCAATTTACTAAACTACTACAAGAACTTCAGGGAAATTATTCAGACATTAATCTATGTAAGAGGAAAAATTAGATTTTTATTTAAAGTTAATTTTCCTTATAAGCTATTGTTCACTTCTATATAATCTCCATTTTATTGTAAACAAACATATGTAAGATCATTCAATTATAATAGAATGGAGCTTTAGAATGAAACAAGTTGGTAGACATAATATTTAAGTAAGGTAATTTTCATTTGACATTATATTAATATAGTGATATTATATGAATGAACAGTCATTCAAAATATAAGAAGGTGATATAAATGAATAAAACTGAAGATAAAAAGGAACTTATTCGACAGGCAGCTGTAAAAGTTATGTCTAAACAGGGTTTCTATAATACTAAAGCATCTCAAATTGCCGATCAAGCAGGTATTGCAGTTGGGACTATCTATAATTATTTTAATAATAAAGAAGCTATCTTGGATTATATCTTTGAGGTAGAGTTAGGAAAGAGATTAGGCTATTTAAAGAGTTTGGAGCAGAGACAACTGGATTTTTGGAGTAAGTTAGAGCTGTTTTTTGATAACCATTTTCTGGAGATAAGAGAAAATCTGGCAGTTGGAGAGATCCTGGTTAGAGAAAAGGAATTCCCCAAAAAAAATGGTTCAGTTTCTATTAATAAATACTTAAATATGATTCCTGATGGTTTTGAAAGATTATTAACTAGGGCCAAAGAAGAGGGCGAAATAAGGGATACTGTTGATACTACTGTTATAGCTTCAGTTATTTTTGGTGGGATACAGGGATTGGTTGAAAAGGCGATTAATACTGATCCTGAGATATTAGCTAAGGCCCCTGAACATTTTATTAAATTGTTAAAGGAGGGTATAATATAAATTGTGAGTCTATCTAACTTTTTAAAAAAATTTATTGTATATAAATGAATGACTGTTCATTCATGTGGATTATTTCCTCATTAATATGGGGTTAATCATTAAGGGTTAAAAATACACTGGTATAAAATTTAAAAAAAGAATTACAGATAGGGAGTTAGTATAGCCAAGAAAATGGAGGAATATTTATGAAGAAAATTATTGACTTAGTTTTGAAGAATTCAGTATTAACATTACTTATATTACTAATAATAACAGGTTTTTTTACTTATCAGATCATAGATAAAGCCTATATAGAAACTAATCTGGATGAATACATGCCTAAAGATCATCCTGTTTTTGAGCTAAGTGATAAGTATGAAGAGCTATTTAATATTAATGATGCGGTAGTTGTTGCGATAGAAAGTGAAGGGGATATTTACAATTATGATACCTTAAATAAAATTGTAAAAGTTACCAGGGAACTGGGTAATTTAGAACAAATAAATGCAGATGATGTTAGGAGTATAGCAAATGCTGATAATATTATTGGTTCTGATTTTGGGTTGGAAATTAAACCTTTTTTTACTGAAGTACCTGAAAGTGAGGAGGATTTAACTGCCTTAAGGAAAGAAGTAGAAGAAAATGAGATGATCTATGGTAGGGTAATATCAAAAGATCATCAGGTTGCTTTAATCTCAGCAGAATTGATAAAGGGAAATATTGATAGGTTAGAGCTTTATAAGCAGGTGCAGGAATTGTTGGTGGGTATAGATGGTCCAGAGAATATATATATAGCTGGTCAGCCAGTTGTGGAGGGTACTTTGGCCAATTTAATGCCTGATGATATGAAAAAAATGGTTCCACTGGTTGTTCTTTTGATAGTAATTTTACTTTTGATTATTTTCAAGAGTATAAAAAGCACTATTCTGACACTGGCGGTAGTCTTATTCAGCACTATCTGGGCCTTTGGCTTGATGTCATTTTTGAATATTCCTATATATGCAGTATCAACAATGATACCGGTGATGTTGATTGCTCTGGGTGTAGCAGATGGTATCCATCTGCTCAGTCACTTACATGAGAAGATAAAAAGTGATTCAGCTATCAATAAAGTTGATGCTATAAGAGATATGGTAAAAGAGCTCTGGAAACCGGTAGTAATGACCTCTGTAACAACTGCTGTTGGCTTTATTTCCCTGCTAAGTTCAGAGGTATATCCGATTAAATATTTTGGTTTATTTACTGCTTTTGGAGTTTTGTCAGCTATGATTTTTTCTTTAATATTTATACCAGCAGGTATGAATGTGCTTGGCTTGCCTGGGATTAAAAGAAAAAATAATCCGAAGAAACAGGATTCTAAATTATTTTTCAGTATTGCTGACTGGGTATTAAAGTATAAGAAATTAATAATTGTGGGATCGATTTTAATAGTTATTATTGGGCTGATAGGAATGCAGCGGGTCTGGATTAGTTCCAGTCTGTTAAGTAAATTTGAAAGAGATGAAGAGATAATTGTAGCCAATAATTTCATTAATGAACATTTTGGCGGTACTACCAATCTAAATATTGTTATTAGTTCTGAAGAAAATGATGCCTTGAAAGACCCTCGCTACCTACAGGATATTTGGGAACTGCAGGCTGAATTAGGCAAATTAGAAAAAGTAGGGGACAGCTTTGGATTGACAGATTATTTGGGAAGAATTAATAAGGTGATGAATGATGAAGAGGGAGAACTCAACAAAATTCCTGATTCACAGGAACTGGTGGCTCAATATCTACTGCTTTATTCAATGTCTGGTGATCCTGAAGACCTGGATAAAGTAATTGACTATGATTATAAAAGGGTTAATTTAAGAGTTAATTTAAAAAGTGATAATGCCAGTTTGATCAAGGAGGTCATCAATAGGGTAGAGGATTTCAGGACTAAGAGCAGTTTACAGGAGCTGGAGATTGAATATGCTGGTTCAGCTTATACTAATATGATTTTTGCTGATCTTATCTTAGAGGGCCAGGTTAAGAGTCTG
>JBDNGI010000348.1:0-9285 GCA_041689345.1 Halanaerobiales bacterium | reverse complement strand
TCTTTTGGCTCCTTTGAAAAAGTCTGGTGGACGTAATAGCAACGGCCGTATTACAACGCGTCATCGTGGTGGTGGTCATAAGCGCCGTTATCGTATAATAGATTTTAGACGTAATAAAGACGGAGTGCCTGCAAAGGTTGCTACTATTGAATATGATCCAAATCGTTCAGCTAGAATTGCCTTATTAAACTATGCTGATGGAGAAAAGAGATATATTCTTGCTCCAAATAAGCTTAATGTTGGAGATATCGTTGAATCCCGTGATGGTGCTGATATTAAACCAGGTAATTCACTAAAATTAGGCGATATTCCAGTAGGTACAATAATTCATAATGTAGAACTACAACCTGGTAAAGGTGGTCAAATGGCTAGATCTGCTGGAACAATGGCTCAGATTATGGCTAAAGAGGGCAAGTATGCTCATGTTAAACTTCCTTCTGGAGAAACAAGGTTGGTTAGAATGGTATGTAAAGCTACTATTGGTCAGGTTGGTAATATCGAACATGAAAATGTTACTGTTGGAAAGGCTGGACGTACTCGCTGGAAGGGTAAAAGACCTACCGTTCGTGGTGTTGTAATGAACCCACATGATCACCCACATGGTGGTGGTGAAGGTAAGTCAGCTGCAGGTCGCCATCCAGTAACCCCATGGGGACAAAAAACTATGGGTAAGAAAACACGAAGTCGTAAAAAGACTAATAAATTTATTGTTCGTTCACGTCATGCTAAAAAACGGTAGAGGCCAAATCGAATACGGTTATACTGTAATCAACATTGCGTAATACAATTAAAGATTACAGTGCCTCGAATATATTTATTTATCTACCGTCAGAAAAACGTCCTGTTTTGCTGACTGTCGAGAATAGCTTTCCCGGCATCCGTGCCTCCAAGCTATTCTAAGACCGATAAATAAACATATTCTTCGGCTTAAGATTTGAAGCAACATTGCGTGACAAAATCCAGGATTCAAGTGAAAGGAGGGTTTATCTTGGGTAGGTCTTTAAAGAAGGGCCCTTTTGTAGAGGAAAATTTGATTGCTAAAATTAGGGAAATGAATGATAGTGGTAAGAAACAAGTAGTAAAAACCTGGTCCAGGAGTTCTATGATTCTTCCTGAAATGGTTGGACATACAGTTGCTGTACATGATGGTAAGAAACATGTACCAGTATATATTACTGAAGATATGGTTGGTCATAAAATGGGAGAGTTTGCTCCAACTAGAAGGTTTAGAGGACATGGTCGAGCTACAGAACGTTCAACATCGTTAAAATAAAGAATTAAAAAACTCTAGCGGTTAAAGGGGGGTTAATGATGGAAGCTAAAGCCCATGCTAAATATTTACGTGTTTCCCCAAGAAAAGCAAGACAGGTTATGGATTTGATTAGGGGAAAAGATGTCGGTGAAGCTGTTGCCATTTTAAAGAATACACCGAAAAAGGCTTCCAGGCTGATTGAAAAAGTTTTACATTCTGCTGTAGCTAATGCGGAAAATAATAATGGAATGATAGCAGATGAATTAATTATAAAAGAAGCTTATGCTAATGAAGGTCCTACAATGAAGAGATGGAGACCTCGTGCACAGGGAATGGCAAGCCCTATTCGTAAGAGGACTAGTCATCTGTCTATTGTTGTAAGCGAAAGAGATAATAGTTAGAAAAAGGAGGGATATATTTTGGGTCAAAAGGTACATCCTCATGGATTACGTGTTGGAGTGATAAAGGATTGGGATGCAAAGTGGTATGCTGATAAGAAAAATTTTTCTACCCTACTTCATGAGGATATTGAAGTAAGGGAATTTGTTAAAGAGAAAATGTATGATGCAGGCATTGCACGTATTGTTATAGAAAGAGCTGCAAACCAGTTGAAACTAGATATTTATACAGCCCGCCCCGGAATGGTAATTGGCCGTGGTGGTTCTGAAGTAGATGCCTTAAGGCAGCAAATTGAAAATAAGACTGGTAGAAGAGTACAAATTAATGTAGTTGAAGTTGATAATCCTGATTTAGATGCACAATTAGTTGCAGAAAATATTGCCTCACAGTTTGAAAGAAGGGTATCTTTCCGTAGAGCGATGAAACAGGCAATGAATAGAACGATGAGACAGGGTGCTGAAGGATTTAAAGTGTTAAGTAGTGGACGTTTAGGTGGAGCTGAAATGGCTAGAAAAGAAGGATATAGTGAAGGAAGTGTTCCGCTTCATACTTTAAGAGCAGATATAGATTATGGGTTTGCTGAAGCATATACCACTTATGGTAAAATTGGTGTGAAGGTATGGATTTATAAAGGCGAAATATTACCTGAAATTGAAGATGATAAATAGAAAACTGTCAATAGAAAGGAGGCCTTTAGATGTTACTACCAAAACGAGTAAAACATCGTAAGCAACATAGAGGTCGTAGGAAAGGTATGGCTATACGTGGGACTGAGATTTCCTTTGGAGAATTTGGTTTACAGGCACTGGAACCAGCCTGGATAACCAACAGACAGATTGAGGCTGCCCGTGTTGCCATGACAAGGTCAATAAAAAGGGGAGGAAAAGTCTGGATCAAGATTTTTCCAGATAAGCCTATTACTGCACATCCAGCTGAAACACGAATGGGTAAAGGTAAGGGTTCTCCTGAAAAGTGGGTTGCCGTTGTTAAACCAGGTAGAATTATGTTTGAAATAGCTGGTGTTAGTGAAGAAAAGGCCAAAGAGGCCATGAGACTGGCAGCTCATAAATTGCCCATCAAAACACATTTTATTAAAAGGGAAGAGATGGATGGTGATTCTGATGAGAGCTGATGAATTAAGAAATATGACAGAGGTTGAGTTGGCACAGAAATTAAGAGAGTTTAAAGAAGAACTATTTAACCTTAGGTTTCAACATGCCACCGCCCAGTTAGATAATCCTATGCGGATTAAAGAGGTTAAGAAAAATATCGCCAGGGTTAAAACTATTCTGTGCGAGAACGAATTGAATATCAAGAGAGCATAGGAAGGAGGTTTATTATGACTGACAGAAATAAAAGAAAAGAGTTGGTCGGAATTGTTGTAAGCAACAAAATGGATAAAACCATAAGTGTTGCTGTTGAGAGAAGACAACAACATCCTTTATATAAAAAGACTATAAAAAAGACAAACACCTTTAAAGCACATGATGAAATGAATGAATGTAATCAGGGGGATAAGGTTCGTTTAATGGAGACACGTCCTCTAAGTAAGACAAAGAGATGGAGACTTATTGATATTATTGAGAAAGCTAAGTAGTTTTCCTGATAGGAAAGGGGGATTATGATGATTCAGTCAGAAAGCCGTTTGAGAGTAGCTGATAACACTGGTGCTCGTGAATTACTCTGTATTAAAGTACTGGGTGGTACACGCAAACGATATGCCAAGATCGGTGATGTTATTGTTGCTACAGTTAAAGAAGCTATACCTGGGGGTATGGTTAAAAAAAGTGAAGTCGTTAAAGCAGTAGTTGTTCGTACTAAGAAAGAATTGAAGAGAAAAGATGGTTCTTATATTAAGTTTGACGAAAATGCTGCCGTGATTATAGATAAAGCTAATAATCCTCGGGGTACTCGTATATTTGGATCTGTAGCCCGTGAGTTAAGGGACAACAATTATATGAAAATAATCTCCTTGGCACCTGAGGTTTTATAAAAGGGGGGGAAATCATGAAAAAAATACAAAAAGGTGATAATGTAGAAGTAATATCCGGTAAAAATCGAGGTAAGCGCGGTAAGGTTTTGAAGGTACAACCAAAAGATAATCGTGTTATTATTGAGGGAGTAAATATTTTACACCATCATATGAAACCAACCCAGGATATGCCTCAAGGCGGTATTGTTGAAAATGAAGGACCGATTCATATTTCTAATGTACAGCTAGTATGTCCTCGCTGTGATGAGAAAGTACGAGTTGGTATTGACCACCTGGATGATGGTACCAAGGTTAGAGTTTGCAAGAAATGTAGCGAAGATGTAGATAAGTAGGATATGGAAAGGGGGGTTTTACTAAATGGCTGAATTAGCTGTTTAATATAGAGAAGAAATACTTCCTAAGATGATGGATAAGTTTAACTATGAAAGTGTAATGGCAGCACCAAAAGTAAATAAAATAGTAATTAATGTTGGTTTAGGAGATGCCAAAGAAGATCAAAAATTATTGGATACTGTTGTGGAAGAAATTGCGGCAATTACTGGTCAAAAACCGACTATTACTAGAGCGAAAAAATCCGTTGCTAACTTTAAAATACGTGAAGGTATGCCTATTGGTGTCAAGGCGACTTTAAGAGGGAACCTGATGTGGGAATTTTTATATAAACTTATTAATGTAACGCTACCACGTATTAGGGATTTTAGAGGTGTTTCTCCAAAATCCTTTGATGGTAGAGGAAATTATAGTCTTGGAATTCAAGAACATACTGTATTTCCTGAAATCAACATTGATAATGTTGATAAAGTACACGGATTGGAAGTTACAGTTGTTACTTCATCGGGAAATGACGAAGAGGCTTATGAACTTCTCAAACTGATGGGGATGCCATTCCGCGAGCAGTAAACAAAAGGAGGTAATTTAATAGTGGCTCGTAAAGCGTTGATTGAAAAAGCCAATAAAGAAGCTAAGTTTTCTACACGTAGTGTAAATAGATGCCAGCGTTGCGGAAGACCAAGGGGTTATATCCGAAAGTTTGATTTATGCCGTATTTGTTTCCGCGAACTGGCTCATAAAGGCGAGATACCTGGAGTTAAAAAAGCAAGCTGGTAAAATGGAAGGAGGTTGGAAAATTGAATATAACTGATCCCATTGCTGATATGTTGACCCGTATTCGTAATGCTAATAGTACTAATAAAGATATTGTTAATATACCTGCTTCAAAAATTAAAATAAATATAGCTGACATTTTAAAAGAAGAAGGGTTTATATCAGAATATAAAATTGTAGATAGTTATCCGCAGAACACTCTGCGTGTCTATCTTAAATATGGTGAAAATGACGAGAAAGTTATTTCTGGTATAAAAAGAATTAGTAAACCTGGATTAAGGGTCTATGTAAAAAAAGATGAAGTGCCTAAGGTGTTAGGTGGGCTAGGAATAGCAGTTGTCTCAACATCACAGGGTATCATAACAGATAAAACTGCTAGAAATAACGGTGTTGGTGGGGAAATACTCTGTTATGTATGGTAGACTGGAAGTTGGAGGTTGGAAGTTAGAGGTTAGAGAACACTCATTAATTAACCTTTTACATTAAGACCTTAACTTCAAAGTTCCTTGGATAATAAATGTAATAAAATATGTTTTGCATATTCGTTTTATGAATATTAACCTGGTACCATGGAGGTGAAAAAGTAATGTCACGTATCGGAAGATTACCAATTGAGATTCCGGAAAAAGTCGATGTAAAAATTAATGGGAATCATATTACTGTTAAGGGACCTAAAGGTAAATTAAGCCGGGAGTTTGTTCCCTCTATGAATATAGAGCTTAAGGATGGCGAAATTCTTGTAACTAGAAATAGAGATACAAGAGAAGAAAGATCATTACATGGTCTTACAAGAAGTTTAATTGATAGTATGGTTGTTGGTGTTACTGATGGATTCGAAAAGAAACTGGAAATGGTCGGTGTAGGTTATAATGCTAAAGTCCAGGGTAAAAACCTTGTACTTGAAGTTGGATATTCTCACCCTGTTACTATCGAGGCTGAAGGAGATATTCAGTTTGAGGTTGAAAAGGATACCAGCATATCAGTTAAAGGTATTGACAAACAACGGGTAGGAGCAGTAGCTGCCAAAATTCGTGCTGTCCGTGAGCCTGAGCCATATAAAGGTAAAGGTATTAAATATGTTGATGAACACATTAGAAGAAAAGTCGGTAAAACCGGTTAATAGAAGGGAGTGAATGGTATGGATAAGAGAAGTAAAAGAAAAAGGCGCCATCTACGAGTAAGAAATAAGGTTGTCGGGACTCCCGAAAAACCTAGAGTTAATGTTTCTCGCAGCTTGAGAAATATTTATGTGCAAATTATAGATGATCTTACCGGCCATACCCTAGTTTCTGCATCAGCCCTTGAACCGGCTGTTAAAGATACTTTAGATAATGGCGGTAATAAAGATGCAGCAAAAAAAGTCGGTGGAGTATTAGGAGAAAGGGCCTTAGAAATAGGCATAAAAGATGTCGTCTTTGATCGTGCTGGGCATAAGTATCATGGTAGGGTTAAAGAAGTGGTAGAAGCGTTACGTGAAAAGGGTTTAAATTTCTAAAGAGAAGGAGGCGAATCTATGAAAAATATCGATCCGGATAAATTAGAATTAGAAGAACGTGTAGTTAATATTAATAGGGTTTCTAAAGTTGTTAAAGGTGGACGTAATTTTAGTTTTAGCGCATTAATCGTTGTAGGTGACGGTAATGGTTATGTAGGTGCTGGTATTGGTAAAGCAAATGAAGTACCAGAAGCTATCCGTAAAGGTATTGATGATGCCAAGAAAAACATGATTAAGGTACCTTTAGTTGAAACTACAATACCACATGAAATTCTTGGTGGCTTTGGTGCCGGTTCTGTTCTTCTTAAACCAGCTGCACCAGGTACTGGTGTTATAGCTGGTGGTCCTGTTAGAGCGGTTATTGAACTAGCTGGAATTAGTGATATTCTCACTAAATCTCTTGGTTCAACAAATCCTATTAATATGATTAATGCTACAATTCAGGGTTTAAAAGAACTAAAGACTGCTGAAGATGTAGCCAGACTTAGAGGAAAAACTGTTGAAGAACTTTTAGAACAATAAGTAGATTATATTGAGGAGGTGGAATATATGAATTTGCATGACTTAAAACCTGAAGAAGGCTCCAAAAAGAAGCGTAATCGCAAAGGACGTGGTACTGGTTCAGGCAGGGGTTATACTTCAGGACGTGGTGCTAATGGACAGAATGCCCGGTCTGGTGGAGGTGTAAGACCTACATTTGAAGGTGGGCAAACACCATTATTCAGACGTCTTCCTAAAAGAGGTTTCAATAATATATTTAAAAAAGAATTTAATGTAATAAATGTATATCAATTAAATAGGTTTAATGAAGATGAAGAAGTCACCATCGACAAATTAATAGATTGTGGTCTTATCGATAATGTTGCAAAAAATGGTCTAAAAATTCTTGGTGATGGAGAGGTTGAAAAAGCTTTGGTGGTAAAGGCTAATTCCTTTACAAAGTCGGCACAAGAAAAAATCAAAGCTGCTGGCGGAAAGGCAGAGGTGGTTTAAAGTGTTATCGGCTCTTGGGAATGCTTTTAAAGTTAAAGAATTAAGAAAGAAAATTTTATTCGTACTGGCCATGATGGTTATTTATCGTATTGGTTCATATATACCGGTACCTGGTGTTGATATTAGTAAATTACAACAATTACTATTTGGCGGTGCAGGTGGAGATATATTTCAATTTTTGGATCTTTTTTCTGGTGGAGCTTTGAGCAAATTTACTATATTTGCCATGAGTATCACACCATATATTACAGCATCCATTATTATTCAATTACTTGGTGGTGTTATACCTTATTTTGAAGAACTTCAGCGTCAAGGAGCAGAAGGTAAGAAAAAATTAACCCAATTTACCAGATATGGAACTATTGTTCTGGCTGTGATTCAGGGTTTTGGAATTACTATGGGTATTAGGACTGCAATTGTCAATCCTACTTTTTTTAATTTACTTTTAATAGTTATTAGTTTAACAGCAGGTACAGCTTTCTTAATGTGGTTAGGTGAACAGATTACAGAGAAGGGAATAGGTAATGGTATCTCTATTATCATATTCACTTCAATTATTTCTCGGTTCCCTTCTAATATAATAAATGCAGTTGAAAGTTTACAGGTAGGAGCTATTACTGCACTAAATTTGTTAATGTTTTTAATTCTAGCATTAGTGATTATTGCTGGAATAATATTTATTCAACAGGGTGAGCGGAGAATACCTGTTCAGTATTCTAAGAGAATAGTAGGAAGAAGGGTTTATGGTGGACGTAGTACACATATTCCACTAAAAGTAAACCAGGCTGGAGTAATTCCTGTTATTTTCGCTTCATCAATATTAATGTTCCCGGCTGTAATTGGTCAGGTAATACCTGTTGGCTTTATTAAAACTATTGCTGAACAGTTATCACCTGGGAGACCACTATATATGGTTATATATGCTGCAATGATATTCTTTTTCACATATTTCTGGACTGCTTTCACATTTAATCCTGAAGAAGTTGCGGAAAATATGAAAAAATATGGTGGATTTATTCCAGGTATTAGACCTGGTAAAGCTACTGTTAATTATCTGGAGAAGGTTGTTGTTAGAGTAACTCTAGCAGGTGCAACATTTTTAACAATTATTGCTCTATTGCCTTTCTTTATGACAGCAGTTACGAGAGTTAGTATTCGTTTTGGAGGAACATCCTTGTTGATTATGACAGGTGTTGCACTACAAACAATGCAGCAGATCGAATCTCATTTATTAATGAGACATTATGAAGGCTTTATGAAATAGAGGGGGAAGAAATATGAAGCTAATGTTACTAGGTTTGTCTGGTGCTGGTAAAGGTACACAGGCAAAAAAAATTAGCCAGGATTATAATCTACCCCATATTGCGACAGGGGATATCTTCAGAATTTTAATAGAAGAGGGTACACCATTAGGACAGCGAGCCGAAAAATATATTGAAAAAGGTAAGTTGGTTCCCGATAAAGATGCGATTAAGATAGTAAAAGAAGAACTTTCTAAAATTGATATATTTTCAGGTTTTGTACTTGATGGTTTTCCTAGAACCCTTTATCAAGCTAATGTCTTAACAGAGTTATTAAATGACCTTAATACTGAATTAGATATAGTTTTATATATTAAAGTGGATCCCGAAGAATTAATAGATAGGATAGCTGGAAGAAGGGTCTGTCTAAATTGTGGTGCTAGTTATCATATAGAATATAACTCTCCCAAAAGGGAAGGAATCTGTGATCTTTGCGGTAAAGAATTAATTCAACGCAATGATGATCAAGAAGAAACTATACGATATCGTATTGAAGTACACGCTAGAATGATAGATGAATTAATAATCTATTATCAAAACAAGGGAATTCTTAGGACAATAACTGGGAAAAGTATTGAGGATATCTATAACAATATCAAGATGACCATTGAGGTGGAACGATGATTATTTTAAAGTCCACTCGAGAACTGGAAATAATGCGTTTTGCTAATAAAATAGTTGCAGAGACCCATGCTTTTTTAGCAGAGAAGATTGAAGTAGGAATTACAACAATGGAGATAGACCGTCT
>JBDNGI010000347.1:0-2495 GCA_041689345.1 Halanaerobiales bacterium | reverse complement strand
TTTGCAGGAAGGGTAGGACCACTCACACTGGCATTTGCTTTTGCTGAAAGAAAAAGATCTGGAGTTTATCATTACCCTAAAGAAAAGATTATGGTAGGTTAAATTAATAAATAGAATACTTTCTAGGGAATATATACAATATAACTTATTTTTATAATTTATACTCCAGAGGGAAGTTAAAAATAAATATGCTTATCCCAGGACAATTTCTTTCTCTGGGATACATAATTGTAATTATGTATGGTCAACATTGGCTTTAGTAATCGATAAAAGATAAACGAGGATATTTAGGTATCCCGAAGATTTTAATAGTTTGAGGGGGAGTTTACAATGAAACAATTTATAGTTGTAGGTCTTGGTAGATTTGGTTCAAGTGTAGCTAAAACACTTGCAGAAAATGATTATAATGTTCTGGCTATTGATACAGATGAAGAAAGAGTACAAACGATTGCAAGTCAAGTGACACATGCGGTAGAAGCGGATGCTACCGATGAGGATGCTTTAAAAACCCTAGGGGTAAGAAATTTTGATGTGGCTATTGTTAGTATAGGTGATAATATTCATGCTAATATACTGGCTACTCTTATTTTGAAGGAATTAGGAGTACCATATGTAGTCGTCAAAGCCCAAGACACATTACATGGTAAAGTATTAAAAAAAGTTGGGGCAGATCGGGTTGTATATCCAGAGAGAGATATGGGTGTAAGAATAGCACATAATCTTATATCCTCTAATGTACTAGACTATATTGAGTTCGCACCTGATTATAGTATTGTAGAGATTATTGCCACTGATAAGATGGAGGGTAAATCACTGTCAGAATTACAATTTAGAAGTAATTATGGTGTAAATGTAATGGCTATTAAGAGGGGAAAAGAATTAAATGTTACCCCAGGTGCAAGCGATAAGGTTCTGGAAGGCGATGTATTGATAGTTATGGGGCAGAATGATGATCTGGACAAGTTAAAGCATTTATAAAATATATTTTAATTATCTAATATCCATCTAAATCAAATTTTCTTTATATGGAAATCTATGATTTTAAACAAAAACATGACGATAATTGGACACAGGGACCTCTAGGTCTCTTTTTCTTTGCATAATAACTACTTTAATGGTAGAATATTAATGATAAGTATTGCTAAAATTAATATGATAACAGAGGTACTTCTGTTTTAGTATTAAGAATAATATTAAGTGGAAAATATATAAAATTAGATATAAAAGTAGATAGACAAATAGATAGATAATACTTAAGTATATATTATTAGGAGGATCTATGATATGAAGAAAAATGATAATAATATAAAAAGCAAGGTAGAAAAGGTCAAGAAATATTTTATTATTACATATGGTTGTCAAATGAATGTTCATGATTCCGAAAAACTGGCAGGCATGTTGGAAGAAATGGAATACCATCAGACTGGTGAAATAGAAGATGCTGATATTATTTTGTTTAATACCTGTACTATTAGAGAGAATGCTGATCTGAAGGTATATGGGAAAATTGGTTCATTAAAACAACTTAAAGAAGAAAAACCAGAGTTGATTATTGGTGTAGGTGGCTGTATGATGCAATCAGAGGAGGCTGTACAACAATTATATGAAAAATATCCTCAAGTGGATTTAATCTTTGGTACACATAATATTCATCATGTCCCTGAATTAATTAAGAGGATAGAATCAGAAAGAAGTCGAATAGTTGAAGTATGGAATGAAGAAGAGGGTCTAATCCCTGATCTCCCATCTGCACGTGAAGATGATTTTAAAGCCTGGGTTTCTATTATTCAAGGTTGTAATAATTTTTGTACTTATTGTATAGTACCATATGTACGCGGCAGAGAGAGAAGCCGTCCTTTAATGGATATTAAGAATGAAGTGGAAAAGCTTGTCAAGCAGGGAATAAAGGAGATTACTCTTTTAGGTCAAAATGTTAATTCTTATGGTAAAGATTTAGATGAAGATCTTGATTTTGCCGATCTTTTATTAGAACTTGATAAAATAGATGGTCTCTTCCGTATTAGATATATGACTTCACATCCACGAGATTTCTCTAGAAAGTTAATTGATGTAGTAAAAAATTCTGATAGTGTCTGTGAAAACTTCCATCTCCCAATACAGTCAGGTAGTACAAGCATACTCAAAAAGATGAATAGGGGATATGACAAGAAAAAATATATAGAGCTAGTTAATGATATTAGAAATGAATTGCCTGAATCCTCTATAACAACAGATATTATAGTTGGTTTTCCAGGGGAAACGGAGATAGAATTTAGAGAAACACTAGATTTAGTTGAAGAACTTCGTTTTGATAGTGCTTTTACTTTTATTTATTCTCAAAGGACAGGTACTCCTGCTGCAAAAATGGGAGAACAAATCCCTGAAGAAATTAAAAAAGAAAGACTTAATAGGTTGATGAATTTACAAAATAAAATAAGCCTGGAAAACAATCAAAAGGAATTAAGTAAAATTCTTGAAGTTTTGATTGAAGGGGA
>JBDNGI010000346.1:0-3531 GCA_041689345.1 Halanaerobiales bacterium | reverse complement strand
TTATGAACTTTATCAAAGAAACTTATCTGTTGAAACGAATTTGATGTAAACATTAAAAGTCATCTCCCCTTGTATTCTTACTATAATTATATCATATAAACGTTGATATGGCAAGGTTTATAGGGGTTTTTAGGTGTGCTAAAAAAATAATTTTTATCAATAATAATTTACACATTATGGTTTTGTTTCTATATTTTACAACCTTTTTGTGGTAGAACCAATGTATGATTTTTGTTTTTCATTTTCCCCGTCCTTTCTGTGTTTTTCTTATCAAATATTACTTTAAAGAAAGGTCGGGGATTTACTTCTATAATCCCCGAAGTATCAATCATCATAAACTTTTTAATTGGCTTAATTGCATGGCTAATATTTCGAATCTTTTTTATTTTTAAACTTATCTATGAACACCCTAAGCTTAGCAGCTTAAGGCGATTTAAAAAAATCATTTACGGAATCTCTGCTTGTTATCAGTAAAAACATTTTATATATTTCAATGGCAGTTCTTTTTAAAGTGCAAGGACTTGTTACTTTTAGAGTAGACACAGTTATCTCTGATATTACTACATCAATTTCCGGTATAAGTTTAGCATATTTTTTAAAAAAATTATGGGGAGAGCTAAATTGTATGTAAATAATTGTCCTTGCTATTACTCCTGGTCCAGGATAATGTAGCTAAAATATGCTAGTTAATTTTACAGGCTACAAATAATGAAAAAATGTTAATCACTTTTTATCATATCAATAAATGTCCTTGCTAATTCAGGATCAAATTGACTACCAGCATATCTTTTAATTTCATTAATAGACTTTTCCTTACTAAAAGATTTTTTATAAGACCTTTCATGTATCATAACATCATAGCTATCAATAATTGAAATAATTCGTGCAGTATAGGGAATATTCTCTCCTGACAGTCCTCGGGGATAACCTGTACCATCCCACCGTTCATGGTGGGCCAAAATTGATTCCGCTACTGGCGCAAGTTCAGGTACTTCCTTAATAATACGATAACCGCTTTCAGGATGCCCTTTTATTATCTCATATTCTTGAGCTGTTAAATTACCCGTTTTTTTTAATATACTTTCAGATATAGAAACCTTACCGATATCATGCAACTTAGTTAAAAGTGTCAATTCATCTATTGTACTTGTAGATAAACCTAATAACTTCCCAAACTTTATAGCAAGTTTATTCATTCTTTCAGCATGTTCATTTGTTTCGTGGCTTTTTTCCATTAATGTATTTTCCAATGAAGCTATAATAGAATTACGTGTACTCTCATTATGTACTAACTTATTTTTATACATCCTATCTTCAGCCTTTTTTATAATATCACTTATCTCTATTTCTGGTTTATCTTTTGTAGCAATCCCTATGGCAATACTTAATTTAATAGGTTTATTTTCTGTTTGAAAGCAGGCTTTTTTAATCCTATTACATATTCTTTCTCCAACTTGATAAGGAGTTTTGGGAAGTAATATTAAAAACTCATCTCCACCCCAACGGGCAATTATATCTTCTTTACGGCAAGGCTCTTTAATTACCTTAGATATCTTTTTTAATAGTAAGTCTCCTGTTTGATGCCCAAAGGCATCATTAACTAATTTTAATCCATTAACATCACACACAATTATAGATAAAGGTAATTGTCTTTCGGTATCAAGTCTTTTAAGCTCTTCTTCAAAATAATTGCGATTATATAAATTAGTTAATTTATCATGAAAGCTCAAATATTTTATTTTTTTATGTGAATTTTTCTTTTCTGTAACATCAAGAGCCGTTATTAGTATAGATTTTTTTTCTTTATATCTAATATCTGTAGAGTTAAATTCCACCCAACGAACAGCATTATTATTTACTAATCTTATCTCTCTTAAGTTATGATTAGGGTTATCTCTAAATAATTTTTCTACAATATTTTTATCTTTATTATGTACAACATTTAAAAAAGAGACTTCAAAAATATCTGCATATGACTTTCCACATATATCAATAAAAAATGGGTTAGCATATACAATTCTCTGATATTGTAAAATACAGATACCTACTGGGCTTTTTTCAGCCAGGGCATGATACCTATGATCAGATTCCAAAGATAATTTTCTGATATGTAATAGATTTTTAATCCGTGTTTTTAATACTATTTTGGTAACAGGTCTTCTTACCAGATCAGTAACTATAGTCTGTAATTCTTCATATAAGACATCAATATTACTCTGGCAGCCTAAAAGTAATATTGGTAAAAATACTGGTTTTTCATTATTCTTAATCTCCTGTAGAATTTTGCCATAGGGTTTCAGAGTATATTCATCAACTAATATTAAATCAAATTAAATACATAGATGAATATATTTGAGCATCTGCTTAAATATATTCGTTATATATTTATTAAATCCTCTATAATTAATAAAATAACCAGCTTACGCTCTAACTCCTTGTTCATCAACATATCAAAATCATCTTCATGTTCTAATATTTTTAAGCCCATCCCTTGTTCAACTAACATTAAGTTGAATTATTGCTAATTAATATATATAATAGAGTTAAAGTACAAAAACGGAGGTATTCTATCATTAAAAAATTACTGTTAATTATTATGTTGTTTTTAATAACAATTCACGCTGTTTCTGCAATTTCACTTGATGACTTTGATAAAGAATTATTTATAAAGGTATTTAAAAATGTAAATTCTAATGAAATAGATTATATGGCTAAACTTGGTTTAGATAGTGAGGAAATTGGTCTTGTTCTTTATTATTATAGTAATGCAGATAAAGTGCTGGACCGTAATGAAATCAAAAAAATAGTTGAAAATAAAGAAAATATTCAAGATTATCATCTATATTTCGGTATGCCGCCTATTATTTTTGAAGATGACCTTATTAAGTTTCGACACCCCTATCGCGAACGCCATTTCCCTCCTATCAATGAGAAAAAATACGATAAAACATATCGCAGCAATAATCGAGTTGAAAAGATAAAAATAAGGGGAAAAAATTATGAATATAAGTACCAAGACAAACAACTAGGTATAGAGGAAAAAATTAATATAAAAAATAAAAAATATGAATATAAATATAAAGATAGAAATATGACAGAAAAATTAGAAGTAAATTATGCTAACTATAAATATGAATATTACTATAAAAACTTAAATACTGGTAGGACTATTAAAAAAGAGGGCCGCGGAAAACCCCTCAATAAAAATAATGTTTACCAGGAAATAAAAAAATATTATCATGTAGAAGAAAATTTATCAGAATTTAGTTTTGAAATCAAGATAGATTTAGACAACTTATTTAATTAAGAAAAAAATTAATAACAATTATCCTCCTTCTTACATAAAATATAACAGGAATTATATTTGTAATAATCGTAAATATGGGAAGGAGATAATTAAATGAGTGAAAATGATAATGTAAATACTGATAGATTTCCTTGTCCGGAACCAGAAGAACCCGAGTATTATGATGCCTTATTGGCTCAAATGCGTATTGTAGCAGGCAGAGAAGACAGAGACCTAGAGTTATA
>JBDNGI010000345.1:0-4218 GCA_041689345.1 Halanaerobiales bacterium | reverse complement strand
TTAGACCAGGAATATGATTAAATTGTTGTTTCTTATTAAGTCATATAGAGAAAAAATTGTCAAGCAAAAATTGCTAATAATTTGGCACTTTCTTCAATTGTATAAGAAATCCAAAATTACGATATAATAAATAATACCCTAATACAGTTAATGACAATATGAATTAGTGTAGATAATAATAAGGAGTGTATGTATTGTTCAATAACAGTTATATTTATATATTGCTCCTTTTATATCCATATTCTGGCATAGCCTATCTGCTTTTATTTATTTTAGAAACGAAAATATTAAACTGAAATAGTTTTAACTATTAATTCCATGGGTTTTTATAATAGCGGCTCTTTTTTAAATGCAACAATATGGGAGTATTGTTACACTTTCTAATACAGGTAATGTTGTTTCATCCAATATCAGAATAAAGTTGGTAGCAATGGTGCTGCTGATATCCTCCACATTCATATGGAACTTTCCATATGAATCAGTCCTAATTTTCATCTATTCTTAAACTTAACAACAATCTAAATTCTCCTTTTTTGAATGATTTCGTACTGATCTCTATTTTCTCAAATTATAGCTCTACCTTTTAGAATTTTTGCTAAATTTTCGCACATCAAAATGTGTCCAAAATCTGATGGGTGAATAAGATCACAGCTTAACCCATCGAACTTAGTAAGTATTTCATCTCCTTCTATCAAGTAAAGAATTAGAAAAATCAAAATCCCACTCCTTCATTTCTGAAAGGTATTCTGCCATTTCTGGCTCGCAGAAACAGAAACCTGCTATTCCTTTATTAAGGACATCCACTCCTTTTGCTGATAATACTGGCCATCATGATTAAATTCTACACCTTCCACTTTCCCTTTTTTATCCACTAATATCCTGGTAAGCAACCTTTATTGGAACCTTACCTACTGATTGAGCAGCATCTGTATGAAATAAAACACTATACTTTTGACTTATCTGACTGATTTCTTCAATGGTCTGGATTGTACCTGTTTCATTATTAGCATGCATAATAGTAATCAGAATTGTATTATCTGTTACAGCCTTTTCAACATCAGTTGGACTAACCAATCCGTATTCATCTACAGGTAGATATGTAACTTCATATCCTATCTTCTCTAAAAGCTTACAGGGATTCAAAACAGCAGGGTGTTCAATTTCTGATGTTATTATATGATTACCTTTATTTTGATATGAAAAAGCAACACCTTTAATAACCATATTGTTTGATTCACTACCACCACTAGTAAATATTATTTCTTCTGGTGAACAATTAAGTAATGATGCCACTCTGTTTCTGGCTTCTTCTACGGTTTTTTTTACTTTTACACCAAGCTCGTAACTACTTGATGGATTGCCAAAGTTTTCAGTCAACAATTGCATTACTTCAACGACTTTCTCAGCTATTGGTGTAGTTGCATTGTAGTCAAGATAAATCATCATAACCCTCCTTTTTTTATACCTAATAATCTCTTTTGAACAGGTCTGTGTACATTTCAACACTTTATGTAATCACCATTATTAATATAACCTTTCCTTATAATTACTTGCATCTATCTCCATAGGGCATTCTTGATAACAAATACTACAAACTACTGGATTGTACCATCCAGACGATTCTGAACCATATTTCTTAATGGGTATACTCTATGATTTTTATTTCTTCACCAAGCTTTTTTATAATTGCCTCTTTCATCTCTTTAGCATGGGGACAGGGAAAACCAATTGGATTACCTTTAGTTATACAGGAAGCAAGAGCTATAGTATCTGCACCCCTTTTTATCATTTCAGCAGTCCTGGTAACTGCTTTTTTCCCTGGACAGCCTCCACATGTATTTACACCTACAATCTCAATATCCTCTTCAACGCCTTCAAAGGCCAATTTTTTTAATGTCATAACTTTAAAGCAAGTTGTTGCTGAACACATATCCTCTGTCTGCAAGCACCTAATTAATCCTACTTTCATTATAATCTCCTCCATTACTTTATTATATCTTATTTATTTTTAATTTTCTATAACTGTAGCATACTTAACTCTTTTTTCATATTTTCAATCTTAGCTTCTCTCATAATGGTACAAGCCCCAATTACTTTAGGATTGGCAATTCTATAATATGTATTTTTAGCCTCCCTACGGACCTTTTTTACGCATTATAAAAGATGCTGGAAACATTAGCTACCCTTATATTCAATTTACAGCAATGTTCTCCACACATAATTCTCCCTTCTGCAGGTCAAAATAAGAACAAATGGGAACATTAATTTAACTTACTTAAGCTATTTAATACCATATCATAAGATCTTTATATTATAGATTATTAAAAAAGTATAAGATTATATAGATATACTTTTACAATTTACTTTCAATATCTCCGAATTTAATAATTAAGTAAGGCATAATTAATCCGTATATAATACTTCCTAATAAAACCACAAAATTGGTTTTTATATCAAAGGGTACTATTTTCGCTCCACCGAGAGTATAAATGAATCCATATACAGATATAAAGGCTACAGCAATTGTAAATACAAGACCTTTTAACCACCAATTGTCTTTTCCTGTTAAAAGAAGCAAATACACTGTTGCAACACCTAACATTGCAGCTAATGTTTCCCAAACAACAAATCCAATAAAAAGCCCTAAAGGATCATCTGAAAGTTTTTTTAATAAAAATACAGAACCTGTTATTTGTAATGAATGATATTCATATATCCACTAATGACAAAAATTTCATGTAAAAAAAACTGTGGTATAGTAGCAATCATGCCTGCAACAGTTCCTAATGTTATTTTATCTTTAATCTTCATCTTCATTTTAGACCTGCTTTCTATTTTTAGTTACATTTTAATATATCCTAAAGGCTATATTTTATCATATAATCTAATGTCAGTGAAGTAGTGACAATATTTGCATCCTTAAAAAATCTTTAAATATAGAACAATACCTCTATATGCTAAATATCATTGCTTATACTATAATGATTTATTAAAGAATGTAAAATCAGAAAATTATTAATGTGTAGATCTGTTTAGGGGTTAAAAAAAGCAAAAGAACCCGTTTGCCCCCCAAAAATCTACTATCTCTTTTATTGGCTTAAAGGGTGACACTATCCATGGTGTAAATAAATTTTCTAAACCGATCCCAAAGTAAAACATACCTGGCGTGGGCAGAATTAAATTCCACTGCTTTAAATCATTGAATTTTTCCTTTGGAAAGAAACGTCCCTTGAAAAATTCTTTTTCCCTAACTTGTCCTTATTTCTAAGTATATAATAAACATAGCTTCCCCTACATCTTATATAGTATAAGATATACAAATTTAAGGGAAAATATCATAATGATATGTTATAAAATTAATTTTGTATGCCTTGAGGAGGATTAATTAATATGGATAGATTTAAACGCGGATTTATCGCCGGAATATTAGCAGCAATAATTCAATTTATTGTTGGATTGTTATTTTTCTATTTAAAATTTACCGAACTACTGTGGCTTAATTTCGCATCTGTTTTAATATATGGAAGAGAACCATTATTATTAGAAGAAAAGGTATTTGCGGAATTAGGTGTACTATTCTTTAGTGGTTTAATGGGTATTCTATTTGCTTATTTAATAATATACACTAATAGTCGCGACCACTTGCTGAAAGGTTTTGTATTTGCAGAAACCATATGGTTTGGGACATTTGCAATTACTCTTCTTTATAAGGTTCCTGAGTTTAGCATCATTACATTCAAAACATCCGTGGCAAATTTTATTCTGGCAGCAATTTGGGGAATGCTTATGTCTGAAGTATTACGAAGACTAGACACTCAAAAAGTTGCTTAGCAATAATAAAAATAAAATCAATCAGGAGGATAATACAATGAATATATTTAAAAAAAATCAGACAAATAATGAGAAAATTTCATCTGCTGAAGCATATAATATCTGGAACACTTTAAGGGTTAGATATAACAGTATAGAGACATATCAAATTTTTAGTAATTTTATTCATGATAAAGATTTAGATATTATAATACGATTTGACCACAAAAAGACTGTATTTTAAAAATTAAATAGACAGATAATTGGCAGGTATATCGATTATCAAAGTAAAAAAATAATATACTGACAAATTATAGTAAAACAAAAGAAATTAAGACAGGTATCTTTCTATATACCCGCCAGTTTTACTCTTTTGAACAATTTTTTCACATTACTTGCCATCACTTT
>JBDNGI010000344.1:0-2503 GCA_041689345.1 Halanaerobiales bacterium | reverse complement strand
AGAAGTAGCAACACCACCAGCATTAGCTGCCTTTGCAGGTGCAAATAGAACATTATTTTCTAGAAATACTTCAACAGCTTCAGGAGTTGAAGGCATATTGGCCCCTTCTCCAACTGCAATAACACCATTATCAACTAATGCCTTAGCTGCTTCACCATCTAATTCATTTTGTGTAGCACAAGGTAAAGCAATATCACATTTTATTTTCCAGATATCTGTAGAAACATCATAGAATTCTGCAGAAGAATGTTCTTCAGTATATTCCTTTATACGTCCTCTTTCTACCTCTTTAATCCTCTTAACTGTATCAAGTTTTATTCCTTCAGGGTCATGGATAAAACCACCAGAATCACTTAAAGCAACTACTTTAGCACCAAGTTCCTGGAGCTTCTCAGTAGCATAAATAGCTACATTACCAGAACCAGAAACAACTACATCTTTATCCTCTAATAATTGGCCTTTATCCTTTAATATCTCTTCAATAAGATAAATAAGACCATAACCAGTAGCCTCAGTCCTGACAAGACTTCCACCCCAATCCAGACCTTTACCTGTAAGAACTCCCTCAAAGGTATTCTTAATTCTTTTATATTGACCAAACATGAAACCAATCTCACGTCCTCCTACACCAATATCCCCAGCAGGAACATCTGTCTGAAAACCAATGTGACGTTGTAGTTCAGTCATAAAGCTCTGACAAAATCTCATTACTTCAGCATCTGATTTTCCCTTTGGATCAAAATCACTACCACCTTTGCCTCCACCAATAGGACGACCAGTTAAGGCGTTTTTAAAAACTTGTTCAAACCCCAAAAATTTGATAATACCAGAATATACGGATGGATGGAACCTTAAACCACCTTTATAAGGCCCTAAGGCGCTATTAAATTCAAACCTAAATCCACGATTAACTTGAACTTGCCCATTATCATCTACCCAGGGAACACGAAAAATTATTTGTCTTTCAGGTTCAACAATTCTTTCAAGGATACCTGCCTCTTCAAATTCAGGGTGTTTTTCCAATACAGGCTCTATAGATTCCATAACTTCTTTAACTGCTTGATGGAACTCCAATTCACCAGGATTTTTCTCAATGACCTTCTTTGTGATTCTTTCTACATAATTGCTCAAACTTCTCTCCTCCTAAATAATATTATTTGGTAAACCATATCTAAATATACTTTGTTCTACAAGTAAAGTATTTCTACACAAAAATAAAAACTCCTTTTTTCTATGCGAAAATCTAAATATTTTAATAATTTCGACTAATACTTCCAAGATAAAAATATACATCTCCATAAGCCCTATATCTCAGCTGAATATAATAATCATTTGTCATAATGTACTTCTATATGTTAATATATAAATAATAGTTTATTTTTCGCATTGTGAAAATACTTATCGAGGAGGTCAATTTTTATGGGGAGTTCAAACCATGTAAAATCTGTTATAAAATCCTTTACAATCTTCGAAGAACTAGTTGCAAATGGTTCACCCATGACACTAAGTTCAATTAGCAATAAACTAAATATTAATATTAGTACCGTTCACCGTTTGATAAACACCCTGGTTAAACTTGCTTATGTTGAACAAAATGAAAAGGGTCTATATAAGATTGGAATTAGTGCTTATAATATTGCAGATATAATAATTGAAGATTTTAACCTTAAAGAAATAGTCCACCCTTATCTAAAGAAAATTGTTGATATCTGTAATGAAACCTGTAATTTAGTAGCATTAGAGAATAATCAAGTTGTTTATTTAGACCAAATAGAATCAACTAATATGGTTAGAATGTTTGCAAAAGAAGGAAGTAGGGGTGAGGCCTATTGTACTGGTTCAGGAAAGGCTTTACTAGCAAATCTAGAAGAAAATCAAATATCAGATTATATTAAGACTATTAAATTAAAGAGCTTTACTAAAAACACTATTACTGAACCGGAAGATTTGATTAAAGAATTAAAAATTATTAAAAAACAGGGATATGCTCTGGACCTTGAAGAAAAAGAAATTGGTGTACGTTGTGTAGCAGCTCCCCTGTTTGATGGGAATGACAGATTAATGGGGGCAATTAGTGTTTCTGGACCCTGTACAAGAATTACTGAAGATCATTTGAATAATTCCTTAATACCACTTGTCAGAGATAAAGCAAAAAAAATAACTTCACTACTACAACGCATAAAGTAAACACGTTCAGCAAAGCCGAACATCGGGAGAGCAGATGGAGATTCTACTCCCTCTGAAACTAAGAACCCACTTATAAGTGAGTTCTTAGTTTCAGAGGGAGTTTTTTGCACTACAAGCACTCCGTATTTAAATAAATCATACAAGAACTGTTTAAGGTTGCACTCTAACAGCACCCCCTATTTATATAGAACCTTACTAGAACAGTTTAATGTTGCACTCTAACAGCACTACCTATTTATATAGAACCTTACTAGAACAGTTTAATGTTGCACTCTAACAGCACTACCTATTTATATAGAACCTTACTAGAACAGTT
>JBDNGI010000343.1:0-2204 GCA_041689345.1 Halanaerobiales bacterium | reverse complement strand
CCCTAAAGCTACCGTACAAGCTGCTATTGGAGCTGTTCCATTAACTATGGGTGTAAAATCAGGTGAACTAATATTGGCTATAGCAGTATTGTCAATTGTAATCACTGCACCACTAGGTGCGGCAGGCATAAAACTTGCTGGAAGTTATTGCTTAGAAGAAAATAAATCTAACTTGAAACACTTATCATGATAAATAATATGTTTATTATATGTTTCTTATGTAATACAAAAAAACCCAATTACACTTAGGTAATCAGGTTTTAGAACTTTTTTGATATTTTGATTTAAGGGTATTTACAATTAATTATTTGGGATTAGCTGGTTCTACATTAACCTTATTTCCTTTAATATAGTTATTTTGCATTACCTTAAGTACTTCATGTGCTTTATCATGAGGTACTTCTACAAATGTAAATCCGTCATATACATCAATTGCTCCAATGAGTCTTCCAGCAATACCAGTTTCTCCTGCAATAGCTGCAACAATGTGTCTTGGTCCTACATTATCATTTTTACCTATATTGACAAACAATCTTACCATTCCGGGTTCAGCACCAGTATCACCAAAACTCTGTTGTTGTACTGACTCTTCTTTTTTCTCTTCTTTCATTACCATCTTAAGTAAAGCAGCAGCAACTTCTATTGAAGTATAGTTCTCATTTTCTATTAATTCTTCTATGATTTTAACATATTTAGCTATATGTTCTTCCTCGATATAAGATATTAATTGATCAGTGAATTGTTCTGTCTTTGCTTCCTGTACATCATTAACTGATGGCACTTTTTGACGTATAATTTTTGTTTTAGTATATTTCTGTATATCACGAATCTTATAAATATCTTTACCAACAACAAAGGTAAAGGCTTTTCCCGAATTTCCTGCACGCCCTGTTCTGCCTATTCTATGAACATAATAATCAGTATCTTGAGGAAGGTCATAATTAAATACAGCTTCGACTCCTTCAACATCAATACCGCGGGCAGCAACATCTGTGGCTACAAGAATATCAATTCTTCCGTTTCTGAATTTATCCATAACCCTATCTCGTTGAACTTGATTGAGACCACCATGTATGGAATCTGCCAAATAACCCCTTGCTTGTAATTGTATTGATAATTCATCTACCATCTTTCTGGTATTACAGAATATCAAAGCCAACTGAGGTGTATTTAGATCTAAAAGACGTGTAAGAGCATCCAACTTATCATTACGCCTAACTTCATAATAGAACTGTTCAGTACTAGGAACAGTTAGTTTTTCATGAGTAACCTTAACAAACTCAGGATTATTCTGGAACCTTTTACCTAGACGAAGTATTGTTTTTGGTATTGTTGCTGAAAAGAATAATGTCTGTCTATCTTTAGGAATACCTTTTAAAATTGTTTCAATATCTTCTATAAAACCCATATCCAACATTACATCAACTTCATCTAAGACTACCAATTTTATATTGTGTTTCTTAATTGTCCCTCTACGCATATGATCCATTACTCTACCTGGAGTACCTATAACTACCTGGACTCCCCTCTTTAAGGCATTAATCTGTCTATTGATTGATTGCCCACCATAAACAGGCAGTGTCCTCACATTGTGTTTATATTTTGAAAGACGTTTCAACTCTTCTGCCACCTGTATAGCTAATTCCCTGGTAGGACATAATATTATAGCCTGTAGACTTTTGTCATCTGGATCAATATTTTCTAATAATGGGATTCCAAAAGCAGTAGTCTTACCTGTACCAGTTTGGGCCTGTCCCACTACATCTTTTTTCTCTAGGATTGGCGGTATTGCCCCTGCCTGTATTGGAGTAGTCTCCTCAAAACCCATATCATCAATTGCTCTTAATACCTCTGCAGAGAGATTTAATTCATCAAACTTAATTGCCTTCACTAAATTTTCACTTCCCTTTTCTTTTTTTATCTTATCTTGTCCATTAAAATAAAACTCCAACATGCTTATTGCTATTTATATTTTTTAATTTAAATTTATAAATAAAATACAAACTAAATTCTTTTTAAAATAAAACTTCAAGTATCTCCGAATTATTTATTTAATTTAATATTACTAGCTTCTTCTATGTAATATTTCAAAATAAATTAAGCTTATAATATAATAAGTTACTAGAAAAGCTATAGGCATTAGAAAACCCTGACCTCCAATAAAATAGTCAGGGAATAGTTGCTATATTCTATAAATATTTAAT
>JBDNGI010000342.1:0-6867 GCA_041689345.1 Halanaerobiales bacterium | reverse complement strand
TATTATTATTATTTTTATTAGTATCAGCAACAACACCACCACTACCAAGTTCATTCATAATATTGGCTACAGCCTCTGCTGCATCATTGTTTAGTTCAACTGTTACTTCCTTCCAGCTCATCTACCACACTCCTAATACCTACCATTAATCCTGACTACTAATACTTATAAATTTTCACCTAGATACTGATTATCAAAAGTACTACTTCTTAGACTCCCAGTACATCACGGACTTTTTTTAACCAACCCTTGTGTTCTGGGTTTATTTCTTCACCACTCTCTTCAGCAAACTTCATTAATAAGTCTTTTTGTTTTTGATTTAACGACTTAGGTATAACAACCTTAATAGTAATATACTCCTCACCACGACCATAGCCATTTAAATGGGCAATCCCCTTATTCTTCAATCTAAAGGATGTCCTTGACTGAGTCCCCTCAGGAATAGTAAATTTAACCTTTCCTTCAAGTGTAGGTACTTCAATCTCATCACCAAGGGTTGCCTGGACAAAATTAATAGGTACCTCACAGTGAATATCATCACCTTGACGGGTATAGATTTTATGGGTTTTAACCTGTAATACTATATATAGGTCACCACTAGGAGCACCCTGGTCACCCGCTTCACCCTCACCAGTCATTCTCAATCTGGTTCCTGTTTCAACTCCCGCTGGTATATTTACAGTAATTTTACGCTGTTTTCTTACTTTTCCATTACCATTACAATCCGGACATGGTGTTTCAACTATCCTGCCATCACCACCACAGCGATCACAAACCCTGGTCTGAGCGAAATGTCCAAACGGTGTCTGTTGTGTTGTACGTATCTGACCATTACCATGACATTTGGGACAGGTTTTAGTATCAGTACCAGGTTTAGCACCAGTACCATGGCAGTTGCTGCATGACTCGGTTCTTGGTATAGAGATTTCCTCTGCACCACCGAAAGCCGCTTTTTCAAAATTTATCATTAGTCGATATTGAAGGTCATTACCCCTTTGAGGTCCTTGCCTTCTACCACCCCGTCCACCACCCCGTCCACCACTAAAAAACATATCACAGATGTCTTCAAAACCACCAAAACCACCTTGTGCGAAGTCATCAAAATTAAAATCATTATCATTTATTCCTGAATGACCATATTGATCATAACGTGCACGCTTATTAGGATCACTTAAAATTTCAAAGGCTTCTGATAGTTCTTTGAATTTCTCTTCAGCCTTTGGATCATCTTTATTTACATCTGGATGTAATGTTCGAGCCTTTTTACGATAAGCCTTTTTAATCTGTTCCTCATCGCTATCACGGCTGACACCGAGTATTTCATAATAGTCTCTTTCACTTGCCAAATAATCCACCACCTTACATTAACTGAGAAAAAAGGGGAGTAAAACTCCCCCTTAACCCTGTTTTATATTTATTTATTCGATAGCTAACTGCCTGTGACCTATATGGATAAGTGGCACTAAGCCACCAGATTAGTTTTATAAACCTTAGGTCCCTTTTGGTTAACTCTATTCTTCTTTATCTTTATCTTTATCTTTATCTTTGTCTTCATCTTCATCTTCCTCATCGTCTTCCTCATCGTTAACCTTTTCATAATCAACATCAACCGAATCATCATCAGGCTGTTCTGCGCCATCTTCACCTTGAGCTTGTTCAGCTTGCTCTGCCTGAGCTTGTTGGTATAATTGAGTGCTTAGTTCTGTTATTTCTTCAGTCAAGGCTTCTTTCTTATTCTTAATTTCTTCTATATCGTCACCCTCAAGGGCTTCTTTTAAGGCATCTTTTGCCTTTTCTACTTTGTCTTTTATCTCCTGATCAACCTTATCTCCAGCATCTTTCAAGGTTTTTTCAGTTTGATATACTAGACTATCTGCTTCATTTCTTGTTTCAATCTCTTCTAGGCGTTTTTCGTCTTCCTCTTGATGGGACTTAGCTTCATTTACCATCTGCTCAATTTTTTCATCAGAAAGACCAGCAGAAGATTTAATAGTAATGTTGTGTTCATTTCCAGTACCCTTATCTTTTGCTGTTACATGTACGATACCATTTGTATCAATTTTAAAGGTAACCTCAATCTGAGGAACTCCCCTTGGTGCAGGTGGAATATCAGTTAACTGAAAACGGTCAAGGGTCTTATTAGCACTGGCCATTTTTCTTTCACCCTGTAAAACATGAATATCCACACTGGTCTGACTATCAGCGGCAGTCGAGAATACCTTACTTTTTTCAGTAGGAATGGTAGTATTTCTGTCAATTAATTTGGTAAATACACCACCAAGTGTTTCAATACCCAGTGACAATGGAGTAACATCAAGTAGTACAATGTCATTAACATCACCAGACATAACACCACCCTGAATAGCAGCACCCATCGCAACAACCTCATCAGGATTAATTCCCTTATGAGAATCTTTACCAATTCGTTTCTTAACAGCTTCCTGAACAGCAGGAATCCTAGTAGATCCACCTACAAGAATTACCTCATCTATTTCAGAAGGACTCATACCTGCATCTTCCAAGGCCCTCTTTGTTGGTCCCATAGTATTTTCTACAAGATCAGCAGTTATTTCATCAAACTTCGCCCTAGAAATATCAACATCAAGATGCTTAGGGCCGTCTTCTGTTTGAGTAATAAACGGTAGATTAACATTTGTAGTCATTACAGTTGATAATTCCTTTTTGGCCTTTTCAGCTGAATCTTTCAGTCTCTGCATAGCTGTTTTATCTTTTCTTAAGTCTATACCATATTCCTTTTTAAACTCATCAGCTAGGTAGTTCATAACTTTTTCATCAAAGTCATCTCCACCTAAGTGATTATTCCCACTGGTAGATATAACCTGGAAAACACCGTCTCCTAATTCAAGAATTGAAACATCAAAGGTCCCTCCACCAAGGTCAAATACCAGGATGGTCTGATCTTTATCATCAGTCAACCCATATGCTAGTGAAGCGGCAGTCGGTTCATTTATAATCCTCTGTACTTCAAGTCCTGCAATCTTACCAGCATCTTTAGTAGCCTGACGCTGACTATCAGTAAAGTAAGCAGGTACAGTAATAACTGCATCTGTTACCTCTTCACCAAGATGTTCCTCTGCATCTCTTTTTAGTTTTTGTAGAATCATAGCAGAAATTTCTTGAGGTGTCTGATCTTTACCGTTAAGATGTACTGAATAATCTGTACCCATATGTCTCTTAATAGATGTTACAGTCTGATCAGCATTTGTTATAGCCTGCCTTTTTGCAGGTTCACCTACTATTCTTTCACCCTTTTTTGAATATGCCACAACAGATGGTGTAGTTCTATTACCCTCTGCATTCGGTATAACGGTAGGTTCACCACCCTCAATTACAGCCACACAAGAATTTGTAGTTCCTAAGTCAATACCAATTATTTTACCCATTTGAATTCCTCCTTATATAATTTATATTAATGGATTCATGAATGAAACTTTTTATAAAGTTTCAACAAACTTTATCTTTAATCCATAATCGCCTATTCAACAACTTTAACCATTGCAGGTCTGATTACTAAATCTCCCAGTATGTATCCCTTTTGTAACTCTTCGATAATTACACCAGAATCATAATTTTCTACCTCAACCTGCATGACAGCATGATGGTAATTGTGGTCAAATTCTTCTCCAACAGCGTCAATCACTTCAACTCCCTGTTTTTCCAGGAAAGTCACCAACTGACGATAAATCATCTCAATACCTTTTCTAAAATCATTTTCTGATTCATCTTGTGCTAGAGCCCTTTCAAAATTATCTATTACAGGGAGTAATTCTCTAATAAGTTCAACTATAGTATTAGATTGAACCTTTCCCATCTCTTTATCAGTACGTTTTCGATAATTTGAAAAATCCGCCTTCATTCGCTGAAGACTATTAATAGAAGACTCTTTATCTTCTTCCAATCGAATAACCGTTTCTTCTAATTTAGCAATAGTTTTTAACAACTCAAGTGAATTTAAGCCTTCTTCACTTTTTAGTTTTTTTTCAATGTCTTCATTATTCTCATCATCTTGATCATTTTTAGCCTTACTTTCTTCCATATCCTTATCATAAAACTCATCATTCTTAGTATTCAGATCCTGTTCTACAGTAGTATCACCACTATTATCTTTATTTAACTCTTCATTACTTTGTGAAGTAATTGACTCTTTTTCTTCATTTTCCTTGATTTCATCTACCATAACATCACCCACTTAATTCTGAAATTATTTTACTTAATAGACTTGACATTGTATTTACAGAGGCCATAACCCTAGGGTATTCCATCCTAGTTGGACCAATTACAGCTATTTTACCACTTGCTTTAACACCAATATTATAGGTGGCAAAAACTATACTACATTTATGCATATCTTCTAGATCATTTTCGTGCCCTATCATAACTTCCAATTCCTTATTGGGCATTTTAGCAAATAAATCCTTTAGTATTTCTTCATGATCAAGAATCTTAAGCACTCTTTTAACAGTATCAATATCACTAAATTCTGGCTGATCTAGAATATATGACGTACCTCCAAGATAAAATTTAAAGTCATCTGGTTTAGATACTAGAGTTAAACCATTATAAATTATCTCTAACAAATCATGAGATATGTCTATTCTATGAACCAATTCTTTTTCCAACTCTTTTAAGTACTTTGCATTAACTTCAGTTAATTCTTTATCACGAAGCTTATCTGAAAAAAATTCATTTAAATAACTCAATTGCTTTATATCAATTGTTGTTTTCAATTTAACAACTTTATTATGCACCAGACCAGTATCTGTTATTAAAATAAATAAGGCACTTTTATTATCAATCTGCATTAACTGCAGTTGCTTAATCCTGGTCTTTTGCATCTGTGGTCCACAAACAACTGATGTATAATGAGTTACCTGTGATAGCATACGAGCCATATGTGTCATAATATTTTGTATGCCCTGTTTTTTAAATTGTATGTTTTCACGAAGTTCCTTGAAATCCACTTTAAAATTACTATTATCATTGTGATCATCCTCATTAATAAGACTATCAACATAAAAACGATAACCCTTATCTGAGGGAACACGACCAGCTGAGGTATAAGGCTGTTCAATAAAACCTAATTCTTCTAGATCTGACATCTCATTTCTAATCGTAGCTGAACTTACACCTAATTTATACGATTTAGCAAGAGTCCTTGACCCTACAGGTTCTGCAGTCAAAATATGTTCATGTATGATGGCTCTTAATATACTTTTCTTTCTATCATCAACATACTCAACCATCAATATCACCCCTTTTATTAGCACTCATTAGCAGAGAGTGCTAATAGCTAATAATAAGATAACATACTAGAATAATTTTGTCAAGATTATACTGGAATTTAAAAAGTAAATTTTATGTAATTCAACCTTTGAGGGCAAAGATTATCTTTAATACTTCTTTTATTTAAGGTAAAAACTCCATAAATACCCTATTACCATGTAAAAGGCCTTTTTTTGTTAACTTTAGCCTTTGGTTTTTAATTTCTATCAAGTCTAGGAATTTCAGATTTTTAATTTCATCATGATAATTTTCTTCCAATCTTATACCGAAATCTTCATAAAAATCCTCAAGTGAAACCCCTTCAAGCAAACGTAATCCCATGAAGAGTCTTTCGGCTTTTAAATCTTCTGCTGTTAACTCCATAATACTTTCGATGGGTAAATATGCTGTACCACTATCAGAATCATCAAAACCATTTTTAAGTTTAGCACTGTTTATTTCCTGATTATTATTCTTATCAAATCTTCTATTTTGAATGTTTTTAAGCAAAACTTGATTGTACTTATTTATATCAGAGTAATTATTGAAGCGTTCTTCACCTGTAAAACTATGGGCGGCAGGCCCCAGACCCAGATAGGGTTTTAATTCCCAGTATAGGCGATTGTGTTGTGATTGAAAATCTGGCTTAGCAAAATTAGAGATCTCATAATGCTGATAGCCGTTATCAACAAGCATATCTCTAGCCAGCAGATACATCTCAGCATCAATAGTATCATCTACTACTTCAAATTCACCAGCATCCAGAGACACAGCTAAAGGGGTACCTTCTTCAATCTGTAAATTATAGAGTGATATGTGATTTGGATTAAGATTTATAGCCTTCTCCAGTGTTTTCTGCCAGTTAATTATACTCTGCCCAGGGATAGCAAAAATAAGGTCAATATTATAATTATCAAAGTACCTATCTATTAAGCTAATAATCTCTACAGCTTCCCTTGCTGTATGCTTTCTACCCAAAAAATTCAATTCCTGATCATTAAAAGATTGGACACCAAGACTTAATCGATTAACCCCTAACCCCCTATAGCCAGCTATTTTCTCCTCTGTAAGTGAATATGGGTTTGCTTCAATAGTCATTTCATCCCTTATTGGATAGTCAAAACACTGGATTATTAAAACTAATATTTCTGCCAACTGTTCCACTGTTAATAAGCCGGGAGTCCCTCCACCAAAATATATTGTTTCTAGATATCCATTATAAGCTTCAACGTTATTAGGCTTTACCATCGATGAATATATTTTGATCTCCTCTTTTAAACAGACTAGATATTGATCCATTCCGGCCAAATCAAAGTTTTCAGAGTAAAAATCACAGTACCTGCATTTCCCCTTACAAAAAGGAACATGCAGGTATAATCCAAAATATTTATTACTCTTCAATAATGAATCCTTTATTTTTCCTATTTTACTTTTTCTATTATTTTTAATCATCATTATCACTCTGCAAAACCGCCATAAAAGCCTCTTGAGGTATCTCTACCTTACCAACCATCTTCATTCTTTTCTTACCCGCTTTCTGTTTCTCCAGAAGCTTTCTTTTCCTACTTACATCACCACCATAAC
>JBDNGI010000341.1:0-4748 GCA_041689345.1 Halanaerobiales bacterium | reverse complement strand
TATGGATTTTTCCAATTTCAAAGAAGAACTCAATGAAAATGTTGAATATATTGTGTTGATTTTAAGAGATCATATATTTAAAGAGAATAATATACTTTATCCTACAGCAAAACAGGTAGTTCCAGAAGAGAAATGGGAAGAGATAAAGAATCTAAGTGATAAGATAGGTTATTGTAGTTTTACTCCCAAAGAGGAACTGAATTAATCCCATGAAAACAGAAGCAGAAATAAACTCAGGATGTATCTTTCGATATTATCTTGAGTTTTTTTATATTAAAATTAGTTTTTATTTTTAAGATTGTTAAAAATACAGAAAGATCATTAAAAAGACAGATGATTTATGTTATAATTTATATAAGCAATATAGATAGTAATTTTAAGAAAAAGAAACTTGATTCATATTTACAAATGAATATTGATCTAAAGATCAGGTGCTATGAGTTTTAATAATAACTTATAAAAAATTAGGAGGAAGTTAAATGAGTTTACTCGGTAATATTATTTGGTTTATTTTTGGTGGTCTTTTTGAATCGATTGCCTGGCTTATATCAGGACTATTTTGGACAATTACAATTATCGGTATTCCATATGGGAAGCAGTGTTTTAAAATGGCAAAAATGCAATTAGCACCTTTTGGTAAGACAGTAGAAGATACAGGGACCACAACTCTAGGCTTTCTTGCAAATATTATATGGATTATATTTTTTGCTTGGGAACTGGTTTTGATGAATCTAATATCTGCTTTGATATTTGCTGTTACTATTATAGGAATTCCTTTTGCTAAACAAAATATAAAATTGGCTAAGTTATCTTTTATGCCTTTTGGCAAGCGTATAGTTAAATAGAAAAAGAGATAGACCATTAATTCAGCTAATATAATTAGTCATATTCTTAGTGAATTACAAAAAAGAATATCTGGAGAAACAAGCTCATTATCCCAGAACTAGGGTTTAAATATTTTTTTACCATTAGAGTTATTTTTAGTGGTTTACTGTACTTTGTTTCGGTATTCACTGGCACTTAGACCCTGTTTTTGTCGAAAGACCCTGGAGAAGGTTGCATATGAGTTGAAGCCAACTTCTGCTGCAATGTCTATTATCTGTTTATTTGAACATGTAAGTAGTCCACAGGCATGTTTAATTCGTATGTCATTAAGGAAACTATGAATATTTTCGTCAAAATATTCTTTAAATGTGGTACTTAGATGTGAACTGCTTACACCAAACTTTTTAGCTAACTTCTCCAATGGTATATCTTCTCTATAGTGATTATGTATATAAAAAATAACTTCCCAAAGATAACTTTTTCGATTTTGATAGTCATTTGTATTTGTGCTTATCTTAGCCTCCTGGTATTTACGCCTTTCTCTGTCAAATAAAACAAATGCCTCGATTACTTTAGCTTTAAAGATCAGGTTTTTCCACTTTAGATCCTTTTCGTATTCTGTTTTCATACTTTTTAAAATTTCATCCATTCTTTCTGCTTTTTCCTCTTCAAAGTTAACATATGAAGGGAGTTCTTCATTAAATTCAAAAATCATTTCATTTAATTCTTCGCTCAGTCTATTAGAACCAAAAAAGGTCTCTAAACCAAGATTGCAATTATACAGCTTAATTGAATTATCTGGGTCAGGATGTAATTCATGTATCTGATAAGGAAGAAGCAAAGTAAAAGTACCTTTTTTGATTTTATGTTTCTTACCATTAATTATTTCAGTTCCTTGTCCACTAATTATATAAGAATATTCCATAAAATTATGTCTATGGGCAGGAAAAGGTTTCGTTATTTCATTAATGTTTAATATATACGCTTTATCTAGTTCGTGATCTAAAGGATATATTTTCATAGCATCAATCCTCTTAGTGTTTTTTTTATAAATATATGGTAATTTGGTTATGTGCCCAGGTTTCTGCAAGGATTATGGAAATGATCTCTAACAATATTGTATCATAAAGCATAAATAATTGAAATCTCCAAAAAAATATAATGTATGTATAAAAAAATGATATGTAATTTGAGTATAATTATTATATAATGGTTATGACTGAAGTTATAGTTTAAAATATAAAATCGAAAGGATAGTGTATAATGCAAATAATTTCTTTAGATGGAGATTGGCTATTAAATATAGCAGGAGAAGAAGAGAATATTTCAGCAACCGTTCCTGGTTGTGTTCATACAGATTTGCTTTCTGAGGGTAAAATTGACGAACCGTTTTATAGGGATAATGAGAAAGACATTATGTGGATAGGAGAGACCGATTGGAATTATAGTCGTGAATTTATTATCGATAAAGAATTACTTGATTTCGAAAAAGTTATTTTAAGATGTAATGGTTTAGATACACTAGCTACTATAATTATTAATGGTACAGAATTAGCTAGTACTAACAATATGTATCGAAGCTATGAATTTGATATAAAGTCATTGCTTATAGAGGGAGAAAACACTATAAAGGTTCATTTTGATGCACCAATGCCCTATTTAAGAGAAAAGGAAGAAGAACGTTATTTACCAGCATGGAGTGTTGGCGATCATAGATTGAATAGTGGGAGTTGGATTAGAAAACAACCCAGTAACTTTGGCTGGGACTGGGGTCCTATGATGGTTACTTGTGGTATTTGGAGAGATATTGAAATTATCTCTTTCAATACAGCTCGTATTAGTGATCTTAATATTCTACAAGACCATAATCAAGAAGGAATAGTTAAATTAGATGTAAATACTAAGTTTGAATCTATAGATCAACAAGATTTAACGGCAAGAGTTCAGGTAGAGTTTGATGGGAAAGTTGTTGCTGAAAGTGATGGCAATATCGAGGAGGGGCAGCTAGCTGCCAAATTGGAGATTAAAGATCCTAAACTATGGTGGCCTAATGGTATGGGAGAACAAGCCCTCTATAATGTAAATGTATATTTATCTGATGAGAAAGGAACTGAGCTTGACCAAGAAAGTATTAGAATTGGTCTAAGAACTTTGGAATTAGTTTTAGAAGACGATGAATGGGGACAGTCTTTTAAATTTGCTGCAAATGGAGTAGCTTTTTTCGCAAAAGGGGCTAACTGGATACCAGCAGATACCTTTGTCTCTAGATTAGAAGAAGAAGATTATCTTAGGTTATTAGAAGATACAGTAAATGCTAATATGAATATGATTCGTGTTTGGGGTGGAGGAGTTTACGAAGATGACTCTTTCTATGAGATTTGTGATGAATTAGGTATCTGTATCTGGCAGGACTTTATGTTTGCCTGTGGTACATATCCTACCTTTGATGAAGACTTTATGGAAAATGTCCGTGTTGAGGCTGAGCAGAATATAAAACGTATTCGTCATCATGCCTCTCTTGCTTTATGGTGTGGTAATAATGAGATTGAACAGGGTATTGCTGCTGATGAGTGGGATACTGAAAAGGTTAAGATGAGTTGGGAGGATTATAAGAGACTCTTTGATGAATTATTACCTGGATTAGTAAAAGAGCTATCACCACAAGTAGATTATTGGCCTGGTAGCCCTCATAGTCCTAAAGGTGATCGTGAGGATCATTATAACCCACATTGGGGAGATGTACATGTCTGGGATGTCTGGCATGGCAAGAAACCATTTGAATGGTATCGGAATTGTGAACATCGTTTTAATAGTGAATTTGGATTTCAATCATTTCCTGAACCTAAAACTGTTTATAGCTATACAGAACCTAAGGATAGAAATATTACCAGTTATGTTATGGAACAACATCAACGCAGTGGTATAGGTAATACTACAATAATGCAGTATATGCTAGAATGGTTTAGGTTACCAAATAGCTTTGAAGATGTTCTCTGGACCAGTCAGATATTACAGGGCTTAGGGGTTAAATATGCTGTAGAGCACTGGCGTCGAGGAATGCCAAGGGGTATGGGTACTCTATATTGGCAGTTAAATGACTGTTGGCCTGTAGCAAGTTGGTCTTCAATAGATTATTATGGTCGTTGGAAAGCACTTCACTATATGGCTAAAAAGTTTTATGCACCATTATTGATTTCTGGTGTGGAAAATAATGAAGAAAAGACTGTTGAATTACATGTTACAAGTGATAAAACTGCAGACATTAAGGGTGAAGTCTTCTGGACATTAACTGATGTTGATGGAAATAAGCTTACTAAAGGTAAATTAGATGCTGATATTCCCGCTCAGACAAATACCCTGGTAAAGACCCTTGAATTAGCAGATTATGTAGACGAATACGGTATTCGCAATCTGATGCTTTGGATAGGTCTTAAAACTAATGGAGAAATTGTTTCTGACAACTTTGTATCCTTTGCTAAACCGAAACATATGGAATTAGCTGAGGCAAATATAGAATATCAAGTAAAAGAGGTAAATGAAAATGAGTTTACTCTAGTATTCATTGCAGAGAAACCTGCCTTATGGACATGGCTGGAACTGGATAATTTTGATGCTGATTTTAGTGAAAATTTCTTCCATCTATATCCAGGTAAAGAGCTTGCTATTCTGGTTACACCAGAAGAAAACATGACAGCTGACGAATTAAGAAAAAAATTAATTGTTCGTTCAATTGTTGACACCTATTGAGTAAGTCCTTAATAAACCTCCCTTTTAACTATGGGAGGGAGGTTTTTCTTTAATAAGCGAGAATTAGTAATATTGGAGGAGATAATTATGTTTAATAAAGGTTTAACTACATTATCTATAATATTATTATTTATAATTTTTGCTGGCCAGATAGCTGCTAATGAGGTAGATGATAG
>JBDNGI010000340.1:0-4105 GCA_041689345.1 Halanaerobiales bacterium | reverse complement strand
TGCTAGAAATTAAAAAATTAAGATATAGCGGTTAGTTTTTTAAGAAATATAAAGAAAAAATCAAAAAAATGACAACAAATATTCCCAGCGGAAACTTCTTTATTTAGCATTTGCTGAAATAATTGTTCTTTTATAGATTTAGAAAAAAATACTCGAATGACAAATAAACTATTAATAAAATGATGGATAAAAATATAAAATAGTAAATTAATTCGCTAAAAAGATAGAAAAATGCTCAATAATCACAGGGAGGTTTAAAAATGAGTATAGTTGTAAAGCAAAGAAATCGATTGATAATTATGCTTATTTATGTTGGTTTTCTGTTACTATATAAGTCCCACTTATATTTTTCTTAATAATACTTAGTGTATGCATAATTAGTATAATTGGCTAGAACGGCAAGTGTAATTATTAAGTATTATTTATATAATAAATTACTTTGCTTTTGGTCAAATACTACCGATTGGAGGCGAAAAAGGTCTTTGGTTTTATTCTGGGCTGGCTAGTGTTCTTCATGGTAGTTTGTTGGTAACCCCTTTTTATGCAAAACCAGTTGATGCTATTTCTTACTCTGTAGTAGCAATAATAGCTTTATATTCTGTGAATAACTATATTTCTTGGCAGGTGATTGAGAGGATAGCTTTCATTTTTTCATTATTCTTCTTTTTATTAGTTATTTTATTTTCGTTTATTACAATTTTAACTAAAGATTCTCCAGAATTAAAAAAAATAAAACTTGCTAATACTTTTAGAATATTATCAGATGTATTTGGTAATCAGACTGTGATTTTTAGCGTTGTTATTGTATTTGCGTTAATTGTATTTCACAGATCTGAACCTAAAGAGATGTTTCTGATTACGATGGCTTGGGCTATTACGGTGGTTATAAGATCAGAAGAGTCATTAATTGGTGTTTTTAATAAAATATATATGATTTGGGGAACAAATAATACAAACTTTAATTTATTAGGTGAAATAGCAGCGTATCAACTTCCAGGGATTGTATTAATACGCCAAAATGAAAATAAATCTATATTAATTGGAAAACCATTAGTGTTTAAAGACAAAGAAACAATAAATGTTGCAATTCCTTTAGATGAGGTAGGTAGAGACGAATCTTTATTAATTCGCGCCTTAATTATAAATAAAAAAATCGATATCTCTAGTAAGGCTTTCCAAAAAATTAAACTAATACAAGATCAAAAGGTAGTATCTTTTAATACAATATTTAAAACTGAATTTACACATTTAATTCAAGAACTAAGTGATTTTAATTATTTAGTTGGAATCGTAACAACAAAAACTTCTCTTGAAACCTTATTTTTCGAGGTTATACAAGAAAAGGATCTAGAAGAGGGCAGATTGGTTGAAGTTAAAATTAAAGGAATTCCGGTACTTTATCAAGTTATTAATGGAATAACTAAGCAAGAAGTTGTATATCAGAAAAATACATATGGTTATGCAAAAGCAAAAGCACGTAAGATAGGGACTTGGGATGAACAAGAGAAAACATTTGTTCATACTAAATGGATTCCAAGAATATATTCTCCTGTTTTTCTTAAGTGTATAGATTGTTATTCTCCTGAAAAAAGAGCGGTAGGTCATTTTCCAGACACTAATTATACAGTTGGTATAAAGGATATAAACCACTTAGTTACGTATAATACTGCAATATTAGGTATCCTTGGTGTAGGTAAGTCCATGCTTTCAATAGAACTTGTTGAGAGAATGATTGATAACGGAATTAAAGTAATATGTATTGATTTAACAAATCAATATGCTGAGGAATTAAAATATTTTCATGACAAAGAATCTGAAAAAATTAATGAAGTTAAACTTCTCGAAATAGGATCTAAAGGAAAAATCAATGTTAAAAAGAACGTTGAAGAGGGGGGGAGTATAAATCAGTTTAAAACTGAAATTAAAAATCAACTTGATTTGTTCCTTAATCTGGAAACAACAAGTATGCTTAAAATATATAACCCAACAAAATTTGAAGTCTGGCGCCAAGACAGCAAACCATATAATGGTACTGCTTCAATGGTTTCATTAACTCCACCAGAAATAAATCAAATCATTTCTGAAGTTGCTTTGGAATTGTCTCAAAAACAAGGCATGACGGATTACGCAAGGATTTGTTTAGTATATGAAGAAGCTCATTCATTAGTACCTGAATGGAACTCAGTTGTAGCGGATGGTGATAAATCTGCTACAAACGGAAGTGCTAGAGCAATACTACAAGGGAGGAAATATGGACTTGGATGTCTATTAATAACACAGAGAACTGCGAATGTTACAAATCCAATATTAAATCAGTGTAATACAATTTTTGCGATGAGGACATTTGATGATATGGGTAAAGATTTTTTATCAAATTATATAGGTGGAGATTATTCTCATATTTTATCATCACTTCAAGAGAGACATGCCGTATTCTATGGAAAAGGATCAACATGTGAAAATCCTGTGATGATTAGGTTAAATGATCAAGAGGTATTTAGAGAAGTTTTTAGAGAAAATGAATAAATAATTGTAATTTATGTATTATTAGTACTGATTATTTTTTAACCATTATAAGTTGGTGTATTGAGGTATAAGGTGCCCATAAGTGGGTTATTCTTATTGTAAGTTTGTGTAATTATCTTTCGACAGAGCAACAATACTGTCTCAGGAGTCTGGAGTTATAAACTTCTTTTTCTGTTATGAGTTTTCACTATTATGCAGGTGTATCTACTCTTTTGGTAGAATTAATTAATAAGGACTTATAAATAAAATTTTAAAAGGTATCAGGGAGGAAACAAACTACATGGTGAACTTTCAAGACAAAGTAAGTTTTATATGGAGCATTGCAGAAATATTAAGGGGTGACTATAAGCAGTCTGATTATGGAAAGGTAATTCTACCGATGACAGTTTTACGTCGTTTAGATTGTGTATTGGAACCTAGCAAAGAAGAAGTGTTAGAGAAAAAAGCGGAGTTAGAGAAGATGGGAATTAAAGATACGGATTCTATACTAAATGAAGTAGTGGGTGAAGGCTTTCAATTCCATAATAGCAATAAATTTGACTTTGAAAAATTGAAGGCAGATCCTAATAATATTGCAGAGAACTTAATTCATTATATAAATGGTTTTTCAAAAAATGCTAGAGAGATAATTGAATACTTTAATTTTACTGATCATATCCAGCGTTTGGATAAAGCTGATCTCCTATATATGATTGTCCAGAAATTTAGTGAAATAGACCTTCATCCTAATCAAGTGACTAATCTTGAGATGGGTTATGTTTTTGAAGAGTTAATTCGTAGATTTTCTGAGCAGTCCAATGAAACTGCTGGTGAACATTTTACTCCAAGGGAAGTAATAAAATTAATGGTTAATTTACTTTTCACTGAAGATTCTGAGGGGTTAACTAGGCCTGGTATTATTCGTACTCTTTTTGACCCTGCCTGTGGGACAGGTGGTATGTTATCTGTAGCTGAAAATTATCTAAGGGATTTAAATACAGATGCTAGTTTAGAGGTCTTTGGTCAGGAGATCAATCCTGAGTCATATTCTATCTGTAAATCTGATATGCTCCTAAAGGGAGAAAGTGCTACTAATGTTGTCTTTGGTAATAGTTTTACTGAAGATGGGTTTAAAGGTGGAAGATTTGACTATATGCTTACTAATCCTCCATTTGGGGTTGATTGGAAGAAATATAGTAAACCTATAAAAGATGAAGAGAAAAAGCTTGCTTATAATGGTAGGTTTGGAGCAGGAACCCCTAGAGTTAGTGATGGTTCTTTACTTTTTATACAGCACATGATTTCTAAAATGAAACCAGAAGGAAGCAGGATTGCAATTGTTTTTAATGGTTCGCCACTCTTTACTGGTGGAGCTGGGTCAGGTGAAAGTAATATTCGTCGCTGGATAATAGAAAATGACTGGTTGGAAGCAGTTGTAGCCTTACCAGATCAATTATTCTATAATACAGGCATTTCCACTTATATTTGGATTGTTACTAATAAAAAGACTGATGATCGTAAAGGTAAAGTTCAATTAATTAATGCAGTAGATTTTTATGTTAAGATGCGTAAGAGTTTAGGTAATAAGAGGAATATGATT
>JBDNGI010000339.1:0-5876 GCA_041689345.1 Halanaerobiales bacterium | reverse complement strand
ATTCTGGTAACTCCAATGCGGCAGGGTGTACACTTCCCACAGGACTCATCTTTACAAAAATCGACAAAATATTTAGCAATATCGACCATACAGGTCTGTTCTCCCATAACAATTAGTCCACCTGAGCCCATGATGGTTCCTAATTCCTGTAGTGAGTCATAATCAATTTCAATATTTAGGTGTTCAATCGGTATACAACCACCAGATGGCCCTCCAGTCTGAGCGGCTTTGAATTTATCATTATTCACTAATCCTCCACCTATATCAAAGATTATTTCTCCTAAGCGAGTACCCATAGGTATTTCAACAAGACCGTTGTTTTTAACCATACCAGCAAGAGCGAAAACCTTGGTACCAGGACTATTCTCAGTACCAATTGTTTTAAACCAATCACTCCCTCTATTAATAATATCAGGAACATTAGCCAGTGTTTCTACATTATTAATTACTGTAGGTTTTCCATATAATCCTGATTCAGATGGAAAAGGTGGTTTGGGACGAGGTTCACCCCTTCTCCCCTCTATAGATGCCATCAGGGCAGTCTCTTCTCCACAGACAAAAGCCCCTGCCCCCAGACGAATATTCAATTCAAAATTGAAACTACTATCAAAAATATCATCACCAAGAAAACCAAGTTCAGTAGCATCCCTTATTGCTTTTTTCAAACGCTCAATTGCCAGGGGATATTCTGCCCGGCAATAAATAAATCCCTTATTAGCACCAATCGCATAACCTGCGATAGCCATGGCTTCCACAATTTTATGAGGATCACCTTCCAGGGCACTCCTATCCATAAATGCACCTGGATCACCTTCATCAGCATTACAGATTATATATTTCTGTTTATTCTCATTCTGGGAAGCAAATTTCCATTTTAATCCAGTAGGAAAGCCTGCACCACCTCTACCTCGTAATTTAGCCTCACTTATTTCATCTATGACATCTTCTGGACTCATTTCCTTAACTGCTTTGGCTAATGCGAAATAGGTATCCTTAGCTATGGCCTCTTCAATATCCTCAGGATCAATAATACCACAATTCTTTAAAACCAGACGATATTGAGATTTAAAAAACGGATCATCCTCTGAAATTGTCCACTGTTCAATTATTCTTCCTTCAATAACATTCTTATTAATAATATCTCTAGCCATTTCTCCTGTAATATTCCCATAGATAACCCTGGTATCCCCCTGTCTAATCTCAAGTAAGGGTTCTTTAGCACATAAGCCAAGACAACCTGTTTTAATTACACTTACATTCTTTATATTCTGTTTATGGATCTCATCAATTACAGCATCCCAGACATTTTGTGCACCTGCAGCAAGGCCGCATGTTCCCATACCTATTACAATACTGGTATCTTGATTATTACTGGTCCTGGCAAGATAGTCATCCTTTATCTTATCCAACTCAGATAGTGAACTAATTCTCATGATACTCCTTAAGGCGTCCATTACTTTACCTCCTTTTATATTTCCTCTTTCATAAATTTATCTCAACGGCGTTACTAAAACTCCCACTTTAAGAAATCATTCTTCCTCGTTTTTATACTTTTCAATAATCATTACTGCTTTTTCAGGATTTAATAAACCATGTGCTTTACCATTAACAGTCATTACTGGTCCCAATCCACAAGCACCAAGACAACGTACTACTTCTAAAGAAAGCAGACCATCTTCTGTAGTTTTACCTGATTCAATATTGTATTTCCCTTTGATTTTTTCAATTATCTCAGCAGAGCCTTTAACATAACAAGCTGTACCTTTACATAGTGCTATTTGATATTTACCTTTTGGTCTTTCCGTAAAGTAAGAATAAAACGAAAGCACACTAGATACTTCTGATGGTGAGACACCCAATGATTTAGCAATCTTAAGTTGGGCTGCCTTAGGTATAAAACCAATCAAATCTTGTGTCTGGTGTAATACCTCAATTAAGGCCTCTGCTTTCCCTTCATTTTCTTCAATAATTTTCTCTAGTTTTCGATGGACAATTTCTGCTTTTGATTCATTTTCCTTTTTTAAAAAAAGATTTTCTAATTCTGAACTAACCCTACTCCAATCAACTTCAGATAATTCCTGTAATTCTTTAGATACTATTACCGACATAATTACCCTCCCTTTATTTTTTTATAACACTTAAAAAAATTTTAAAGTTTTTCTAAATCAATATGCAAATAAAACAGTTTATGTGATTAAATACACAAATATTAATGAAATTTATCACAAATATTAAAATACTTTGTTTTATTTTAAATGTCCTTTCTATTTAAAACCTTAAAAAGAATCGATTTTAATTATATCACACATTGCTAAAAAATTCACGATATATTTTGTGTTTCTTATAAAGAAGGTGTAATGTCGTTATTTGACTCAATTCTATTAGACATAAACCTTTTAAATATAAATGGCCCACCTACCGTTAACCATAACCCTAAAACAAAATAGCGCAAAAAATCACTGAGAATTGATACTGGTAACATTAACTTTATTCCACTTTTTATAATTAACATTACTGAAAATCCAATAAATAATTTTAAGCATTGTTGCTTTATAGGTGCCTTAACCTTATACTTAATATATCTAGATTCAATCATATATCCCAGTAATAGACTAATTGTGATTCCAGCTGCTTTGTAAAAAGTATAATTCCTTACAAAAACCATAGATAGTACAATTACAAAACAAATAATCGGAACAACCCTTCTGTCACTTTTTTCCATATGATCAAATATAATATTGGCAAGAAAGACCCAGCTAAAGCCAATTAAAAGTCCAAAGATTACATCAACAGGCCTATGTACACCGAGATATAAGCGGGAAAACCCAACCAAAACCATCATTAATACTGCCAATACATAAAACCATTTTTGTCTAATTTTTAACATAACTACTGTCCAAAAACTAGCAGCACTTTGTGTATGACCACTGGGAAAAGAATATCCACCAGCTGTTTCAACCCTGAGTGAACGTACACCGGCTTCCCCTATTATACGCGGTATCTTAAATATCTCTTTCAGGCTTAAATTAAGTACACCATTAGTTAAGTACACAAATGCAATACGATAAGCAAATTTCTTATTAACCGTCCAAAAAATTATACCCACTACAATCATAATAAAGAGATCTTCCCCCATCATAGTAACCAATTCAAAAAAATTATCTAAAAATGGATTGGAATATGATTGTATAAATAAAATAAAATCAATAAGTCACCCCCTTCTAAACATGTTTTACTCTAGGTTAAATGTTATTATTTATTCATGTCTATAACTATCTTTACAGTAGCGGATTTATTTTGTATATTATAGTCAAATGCTTTTTTAATCTCTGACAAAGCAAATGTATCTGATACAATCTGTTTTAAATCTATAGATTTATCACCTACTGCTTTAATAGCAGCTGGGTAAATATTTCTATATCTAAAAACAGTATTTATTAGTGCCTCTTTTGCTTGTAATTTACCAAAATCATAATCTATTACAGGGTTTGCTGCCAGACCGACAAGAACAATTCTACCTCCCCTTTTTACTAAATCAACTGTCTGCTGAGTGGCAACCTTACTTCCTGCAGTTTCAATTACTATATCAACACCCTCATTACTAGTCAACTTCATAATCTCTTCTATAATATCAACATCTTTTGCGTTTAATGCCTTTATTGCACCTATTTCCTCTGCTTTTTCTAGTCTTAAATCAATTAAATCTACAATATAGACCTCTTTTACTCCTCTAGCTAAAAGAGACATTAAAGTAACCAGTCCGATACAACCTGCTCCCAAAATAACTGCACTTTCTCCTATCTGTGCATTAGCCTGATTAGCAGCATGAAAACCTACAGCCAAGGGTTCTATTAATGCACCTTCTACTGTATCCATTCCTTGAGGGAGTTTAAAACACATATCTTCAGGATAAGCTATATATTCAACAAAAGCACCATCATAAGGTGGGGTTGCTAAAAACTCTACATCAGCACACAGATTATATTTACCTGATTTACAAAAATCACATTTACCACAGGTTATTCCAGGTTCTAAAGCTACTAAATTACCTTTTTCTAAAGTCTTAACGTCTTTTCCTACTTCAATTACCTCACCTGCTGCTTCATGACCAAGAACAATTGGTTTCTTTACAATAAAATCTCCTATTCTACCATGTTCATAATAATGTAAATCTGATCCACACAACCCAACATGCTGGATTTTAACAAGTACTTCATCATCTTTAATTTTAGGTATATCTCTCTTAACTATAGATAATTTACCTGGTTCTGTCATTAAAGCTACTTTCATTTCATCCATTTCAAACCACCCTTTCATCATCTTTAAGTTCTATCAAGTCTATTGAAAATTTATCTCTTAATAAATTGTATACCCACCATCAATAATCATAGTATTACCAGTCATAAAGCTTGATGCTTCAGAAGCTAAATAAATAGCTGCTCCTTGAAGTTCTTCAGGTCTTCCCATTCTTTTCATTGGAGCAGGATCAACCCAATATTTTTGAGTTGTTTCTGGTTTGCTCTGAATAACTTTTTTAGTCATCTCTGTTTTCATATAGCCTGGAGCAATAGCGTTAACCCTGATACCGGCTTCTGCCCATTCAGCAGCTAAAGATTTTGTTAACTGGATAACCCCAGCCTTAGAAGCATTATAGGAAGATTGAGCTTGAGGATAATTAACAATATAACCAGACATGGAAGCCATATTTATAATAGAACCTTCTTGTTTATTTTCTAACATATAAAGCGCCACTACTTTTGAACACAAAAATACCCCGGTCAAATTAACATCTAGCACATTTTGCCAATCTTTTACATCCATTTTTTCTGCTGCTATATGTTTGCAAATGCCCGCATTATTTACCAAGATATCTATCCTGTCAAATTGGCCTAAAACATCTTCTAACATATCTGTAAGTTGGTCTTCATTAGTTACATCAGCTTGATAGGCTAGTGTCCTGCCTCCTATTTTCCCTATTTCTTGAGCAGTTTTCTGGGCTAGCTGATAATTAATATCCACAATTACTATATCAGCACCTGCCTCAGCCAATCCGATTGCTATCGACTTACCCAATCCTTGAGCTGCTCCAGTAACAATTGCTACCTTATTATCTAATTTAAATTTATCTAATATACTCATAATGCCTACAACTCCTTTTAAAGAATTTGATATATCTGCTAAAACTTTCTCCATCCCAAATATTTATCCCTTACTTCCTCCCTCCTAATCTAATATCCCTTTATTCCTAAAATGTTTTCTTCATTCTCTATCCAACTCTTTACATTAATTATATTATATTTATTTTTGGAATTCCTAATATGTACATTCAGGATACCGCTATTTATAATAAGTTTCTTACATAAGCTACATGGTTCAGCATTCATAATAAAGCAATCATTATCAACACTTTTCCCCACTAGATATATATCAGCAGCAAGGGTTTCTCTCCTACTGGCAGATAACAAAGCATTCTGCTCTGCATGAACACTTGAACACAATTCATATTTAGTCCCTCTGGGTATATTAAGTTCTTCCCTAATACAGCTACCCTTCTCATTACAATTAGTACAACCACGCGGAGAACCATTATAACCAGTACTAACAATCTCATCATTGTTTACTATAACAGCACCATATTTCCGCCTGAGACAAGTGCTTCTCTCCAGAACTGATTCCGCTATATCTAAATAGTAATTTATTTTATCAATTCTCTCCATAATTTTCTCCTTAATATCTTATGTCTTTAGTATGATAGTTACCCTATAAAGAAATTAGATAATTTCAAATATATTATATACTCTACTACAATATTACTATAAATTTATAGTGTAAAAAATTACCAATACTTATATACATTATAATATATATTATATATT
>JBDNGI010000338.1:0-1885 GCA_041689345.1 Halanaerobiales bacterium | reverse complement strand
TTTCAAAAAAAACGAAGGTGTATCACCAGGGAATTATAAATAATAAATGATTTAGATAAAAAGATATAGTAGAGTGTAAATTTTTTTACATAAGACGATCTGCTGTTTGAGCACTGTTGTATCATTAGAACTTTTATTAATAGGGGGAGAACAATTTGACTATTTTTAATCCGAAATTAGAGAAGATTGAGCAGAGTAATAAAAATTATTGGTGTGAGAGAATCTTTGCTCAATTAAAATATGCTGTTAAATTAGCTGAATCATTTGAGAAGAATTATGATAAGCTACTTAAACACGTTCAAGATTTTTTGATAGCTGAATTTCAGGAAAATGGTGTCATTGGTAAAAAGGCTACTATAAAAGCTGAAGAGATGATGATGGAATTAAGTAATGATGCTAAGAAATATAAAATGATCTGTGCTGCTCATGCTCATATAGATATGAACTGGATGTGGAGTTGGGATGAGACAGTATCTATTACGATTAACACTTTTCGTACTATACTTAAGCTGATGGAGGAATATCCTAATTTTAAATTTTCTCAGTCTCAGGCATCTGTATATGAAATAATTGAAAAATATAATCCTGATATGTTGGAAGAGATAAAAAGAAGGGTAAAGGAAGGACGCTGGGAAGTTACTGCTTCAACCTGGGTTGAGGCTGATAAAAATATGCCCAACGGGGAGAGTATGGCTCGTCACCTTCTTTATACTAAGAATTATTTATCAAAAATGCTGGAGATAGATCCTGCTACTTTGAATATTGACTTTGAACCTGATACCTTTGGGCACAGTCGTAATGTCCCAGAGATATTAGCACAGGGTGGTGTTAAATATTACTATCACTGTCGAGGATATCAGGGGCATAATCTATATCGCTGGCAGTCTCCAGCTGGCTCATCTGTACTGGTATATAGGGAACCGATCTGGTATAATGCCAGTATTCAGCCTGAGATGGTTCTTTACTTACCTGAATTTTGTCAAAAACACAATTTAGATACGATGCTTAAAGTATATGGTGTAGGTGATCATGGTGGTGGACCTACTAGACGAGATCTAAATCGAATCGAGGATATGAAGCAATGGCCTGTTTTCCCGCAGATTGAATTCGGTACCTTTGCTGACTTCTATAAATTAGCAGAGGATAAAAAAGAAAATTTACCAGTAGTAGATAAAGAACTAAATTTTCTTTTTACAGGTTGTTATACTTCACAGAGTAGAATCAAGATGGCAAATCGTGTTGGAGAAAATACATTAAATGAGGCTGAAACCTTTGATACAATAGCAGCGCTTTCTTTCAATTGCAATTATCCATCACAGGAATATATTAGTGCCTGGAAGAATGTACTATTTAACCAATTTCATGATATTATTCCTGGGTCAGGTACTATTGAAACACGTGAGCATGCTATGGGTTTATTTCAGGAAACTATGGCTATTGCTAATAATAGGCGAAAACTAGCATTGGAGTCTATTGCTTCTAATATAGATACATCTGGTTTGTTAACTGAGAGTCAAGATGATAATAGTACTGCAGAAGGGGCAGGGGTTGGTTTTGGAGTAGATAAATTCCAGATCAGCCAGACTAGTCGTGGAAATGGTAAAGAACGTATTTTTCACATCTATAATCCAGCCTCCTTCCAACGAGAGGAAACTGTGGAAATAACAATTTGGGATTGGCAAGGAGATACAGATAGATTGTTAGTTAAAGATGCTGAAGGTAATAAAATACTGCATCAGTTAATAGATGAAGGATTTAATAACTATTGGGGTCATGACTATCTTAGGCTCTTAATAAAATCTTCTGTACCAGCTTGTGGATATAATACCTATCTCATATCAGAAATAGACGATTATGTTAACACCCCTTATCCTACTGATCCCAG
>JBDNGI010000337.1:0-1985 GCA_041689345.1 Halanaerobiales bacterium | reverse complement strand
TGGCTCCCTATTGTTACGGCAAAGGATATTGTTTTTTATAGGTCAAGACCTGTCGTATTCATCTCCCACCAAATCAGAAATAAGATTTGGAAGGAGTTTTCTACGACAATATTTAGATAAAATATAATGGGGGGATAGAAATTGATTGATGAGGTAAATAAAAGTGCTGAGGAAAAGATGGATAAGGCTGTTAAAGCTACTAAAGACGACTTTAATACCGTTAGAACAGGTAGGGCTAGACCTTCACTAGTAGAAAATATTATGGTTGATTATTATGGGACTAAAACACCTATTCAACAGATGGCTAAGGTGGTAGCTCCAGAAGCAAGAACGATTGTTATAGAGCCATGGGACAAAACAGTTATAGCAGATGTAGAAAGGGCTATACTAAAGGCTAATCTTGGTTTAACACCTAATAATGATGGAAGTGTAATTCGAATTAATATTCCACAACTTACAGAAGAACGTAGAAAAAAATTGGCAAAAGTAATTCGTGAAAAATCCGAAAAAGGAAGAATTGCTATTAGAAGTATTAGACATGAGGCAAATGATGAGCTAAAAGAACTAGAAAGCGAAAGTGAAACTTCTGAAGATGACTATCATCGAGGCCTTGATAAGATACAGCAAATGACAGATCAATATATAAAAAAGGTTGATCAATTATTGTCTGATAAAGAGGACGAAATAATGGAAGTATAGTTTTGTCCCCCCCCTCTACAGAGGGGGTAATTAATTTAAATAAAGGTGATATTATGGATGTTCCTTCTCATATAGCTATTATTATGGATGGTAATGGGCGCTGGGCTGTGGGAAAAGGCCTACCCCGTACTAAGGGTCACTTAGCAGGCGTAGATGCTTTTGAAAGTGTATTGCGGAAAGCTGGTGATTTAGGTGTTTCTTGTTTAACTGTTTATGCTTTTTCAACAGAAAATTGGAAACGTCCTGATAGAGAGGTTAATTTTTTAATGCATTTATTCCGGAATACTCTAATAAAACAAGCCAAAGAATTATTTAGGAATAATGTCAGAGTCAAAGTAATTGGTAGAAGAGATGAACTTAATTCAGCAATTTTAAAAACAATTAATCACGTTGAAGAAATGACATCAAATAATAAAGGTCTTTTATTAAACCTAGCATTTAATTATGGTGGGCGTGTTGAGATTATTGATATGCTTAAAGGTATCATTTCTAGTAATGAAGATGAAGTGGATTTTAATAATTTAAGTGAGAAAGCTATGTCTCAATATTTGTATAATCCAGAATTTCCAGAGGTTGAATTAATGATAAGAACTGGAGGAGAAAAAAGACTAAGTAACTTTTTATTATGGCAAAGTGCATATGCCGAATTATATTTTAGCGAAAAGTATTGGCCTGATTTTGATGGTCAAGAATTGGAAAAAGCCATTAATGTATTTCAAAAAAGAGATAGAAAATTTGGTGGTTTGAAGGAAAAGGGTGATATCTAAATGTTATGGGAACGTATAATCAGCGCAGTATTTGGTATTATTTTACTAGTTTTTTTTATTTTTTTAGGTTCACTTCCATTTACTATTTTAATTATGATAATAGCAGTTATTGCTATTAAAGAATATGATCAGATGTTACCCTTAAAATATGCCAATAACAAAATATTATTATCCACTTTTAGTATAATTATATTACTTTATACATATTTAAGTAATAGGGGGATAATAGAATTATCAGAAGGGCTTTTTTTTACTGTTACACTATTTTTTTTGTTTGTATATCATATATTTAAGTCTGACATTAATAATTTTATGGAAATATTAGGATATAATTTAATTGGAATAGTTTATGTTGCTGGTGGATTAACCTTCTTTATTTTATTAAGAGATTTTAATATACCACCTTTTTCTAATACAACTGCTATATGGTTAGCTTTACTGGCCACTTGGGCAGAAGATACTGGTGCTTATTTTATTGGTGTTAAATTTGGCAAAACAAAATTCACTGATATAAGTCCT